>NZ_CP115468.1:710000-1010000 GCF_028462125.1 Leptospira sp. GIMC2001
CGAGGGAGCTTTTTTTGTGTACGAATGAAAAATGGTGCTGGGGAGCTTTTTGCGGGGGGAGTTTTGGGTTACAATGGATGAGAATCTGAAGTCAAAACTCGTTTTGCTGTTCTATTGCTTCTTTGTGTAGGTTATAGGGAAAGGTATTTAAAAGATAAATTTTCTTTTAAAGGATGCGAATTTTACGTTAATGAAAGATAAATGGTATTCAAACCAATTCGATGATACGATTGAAATAAAAAATCATTATGGAATTGCTGCCTCATTATTTTACAAATAGATCAAAATGGTCGCCCAGCTCCTTATATTTTAAAAAATCAGAATTACCGAAAATTTCAAGATTACAAAGTAATATTAGAAATGATTTTTGGCATTCTAAATATCCTTGATTATTTCAAAACCTATTAAGAATGATTTGCTAATCGTTCTGATTGTTTCGATAAACCGCTAACGGTTTCCCTAAGATGTGAAGTATTATCAGCCAATGAAGATGCAGATTGTTCAATTGATACTAGTGCGCGAGACATTTCTTTGGTTCCAATCTTTTGTTCAGATGCAACAACTTCAAGTTGTTTAGAAAGAGAGAATAATTCTTGAAATGAGTTTAGAAACGAACTGTGAATCGTTCCTTGTTTCTGAACTTTAGTTTTGAGTTCTTTAAGGTTCGATACTAAAATTTCGAATCCTTTTTCTTGAACTCCCATTTTTTCTTTTGTCTCTGATGCAGCAGAATTGCCACTCACAATTTGCTTCGCAGCCTGAGTTATAATATTAGAAATAAGTGATGCATTCTCTTGAGAACTATCAGCTAATTTGGCTACTTCTTGAGCTACTACAGCAAAACCCCTGCCGTGATCTCCAGCTCTTGCAGCTTCAATGGAAGCATTGAGTGCAAGTAAATTAGTTCTATCAGCGATGTCTCTTAAGATTTGGTTAACATCTTCTACTTTCTGGAAGCTCAACTTTATTTCTTCAAAATTTGAACTTACTGAATCCATCGCATTGGTTACCATTAAACTATATTGCTTCGACTCGTCCGTAGTTTGTTCAAGATTGTTAGTAGCTATATTTACTTCAGATAAAATTCTATCCATTACTGCGCTTTCTTGGTTCAGACCTTCAATTTTAGAAAATTGTGATTTTACGAAGTCACCTGCACTATTCATTGACGCAGCCAATTCTTCCATTGAAGCACTAATTTGTTCTACACTTGATACTTGAGTTTGGATTTCTGAATTGAGTGAATCCATAGACTCCATCATTTCTTGAACACTTTTATTTAAGGATTCTGCTTCTTTTTGAATATTTTGTTTCGTTGCATTCGCAGTATCAGATTTTCTACTTGCATCTTCTGCTGAAATAACTGCTTCCAGACTCGCGTTTGCCATAAATCTTACGACTGAACTCATCATATGTACTCCACAGATCATTGCAATTGAATTAATGCCAATATAAGGTATTGAGAATTCGTTTGGACCTGTTGCGATAAATTTGATCTCAGCCCCACCGATTACAGCTAGATAAACATATGATAATATGCTAAAAATCGCAATATATCCCACCAATAATGTTATTCGATGAGATAAGAGAAATCCTGAATAGATTACAACGAAAAATAAGGTAAGAATAACGAAAGGCAAATTAGCTATTGCAACCTTTTGTTCTGGTGTTATGGAAGTTATGACTACAATCGCAAAAATACTAGAATAAACTATTATATCAAGTAGTATAGAACCATACGCTAATCTAGGATAAAAACTTCCCCGTTTTGATAAGAAATATAAATATGCACCATAAATTATTATAAATAACTCCAATATAGATAATGTAATAGTCATTGTCCTATCCGTGGTCGGTATTGCGAACATAAAGAAGAGATTGATTGATAACATTACAAAGGCAAAGACTAGGCGAATGTTGTTCGCAATCATACTCCCCTTTTCCAAATAGTTTGAATTATTTAAAGACATACAATTGAATCTCCATAATTTTATGAGTTAAGGACTAGTCTCCATTTCATTGAAGGAATTTTACCCTAGATTTATCCTAAGATGAATTGTTGTTTATTTCGCAATGAAAAAATAATTATTTGATAGAAAACATTTTTCTCGATGTGACATTCGGCCTACATTGTACAAAATGTACAGATCATATATATTTAATTAATTAATATCATTTTGGAACTAGCGTTATGAAACCTTTGGCCGATTTGTTCAATTTGGATCAGGTTTCGAGTAGTTATTCTCTTTCGAAGTTAAAAATTAGTAATGGAAAGACGAATCGAAGTGTAAGGAAACAATTTCAATTCTTCAATTTGATCAGCATTGAATTTTCAGTTTAAAAACCAAATCCATGATTATTTGCTTCAAATATCCATTAAAGATTTGGTTTCTTTATCCGATGCTTCGAGATGGGTTTCTCGGAAAATGGAGTTTTTTGATTTAGTTATTTATAATATTCTAGTACAAGATTTGCCAGGTTTATATAAATCGGCTCTTTTGAGTAGTACCCTATCAAATAAAAACTATTCATTGTTTGTTTCCAGTCCATAGCTTTTGTCTCTCCCATGAAAGATTCACCGCCAGAATAAACCCGCGTATTCCCTTTGGTTGAAATTTCTCCACTAGGCAGAATTCTAGACCTCTGCCAAGCCGTTGATCGCGCTAAGGATTTCCATAAATTTTGTTTCCAAGAAACGTCTTCACTTAGAATGGAAAAAAGATTCATACCAACATTGTTTGCCACTCCCTGATAGCTGCTGTCCCAACCGCCACCTTCTAAGAAATATCCATCCTTGGTTAATAAAGCAATAGCGAGAAATGCAAATTCTTTAGCCGCAAATTTAAGATCGTTTCTTCCTAACCAAGATCCCAAGCTATAGAAAGCCAATGCATCGAATAATAAACGATTGGGTGCATTCTTGTCTCCTAGTTTAAGTACAGATTTTTGTGATAGTAGCCATGATGCGGACTGATTTAGTTTTGGACGAAGTAATTCGATTCTAGATTTATAATTCGAGTTAGCGGACGAATTGTACCACTCGCTCTGTTGAAAATCAACCAAACCCAAACCAACTGATGATAAGAAGAATGAAACTCCACTCGCTATATCTGCTGGATTCGGCTTTTGATCTTTTAAATTGTTCGGGATAGCTAACCTAAAGTTTCCATCTCCTTGCTGGTACTGAAACGAATACTCAATTGATTTAATGGCTATGTCTAGCGCATCTACATCTTCGCTTGCCACTGCATAGTCTGCTAGCTGGGATATCGACATTTGAAATCGGACATGGAAGTATCCAGATTTATTCTTACTAAGTGCTCCATAATTGTCAGGCGATGCTATTTTTGCCAAACCCTTAATTATTGTAGGATCAAATTCTTTCAAGACTTGCAATCGAGTTTTTGGTTCATAATTTGTGAACTCTAAATCCTTAGTTGTGTTCGTATTGAAACTTTTCTGCTGAGATATCTTATTTTTTTCTACGCCTGAACATTCTGTTCCGAACAATGTAATGAGTAATACTAAAAAAAATTTCGAGGTTTGAATGATATTGTTTTTCAAGAGTTGATCCTTTAATATTGTAATCGAATTTCGATTTTTTCCTTTATAAAATTAGTTGAGCTAGCTGAAAACGAATCTTAGATTGATATATTTAGATTTATGTTTTTTTTAAAAGTTAAATTATAAAAAAAATAAATTCTATGGTAAATTTGAGAAATTAATATCCCGACAGGATGAAGAATAATCCTAATAGAATATTTTAAACTTCAATTTAGAATCAGAATCTGTTTGTTGATTGAAACAAAGTTAAATTTCTTTGATTCAAATCATTGTTCGACGTAGGCTAGTTCCCGAGAATTTGTGCAGATCGAACTGGTATTTGTGATCCAAAATAATGCTTTCGTAGTATCCGAAAGACTTAACGTGACTTTTTCAATAGTTGTAGTTATCTCCGCAATTTAATAAAATAAGCAACGTACTGGTTGGATGAGTCGGTCGTATAAAATATATTTCCTAGCGATTCAGTGGTTGTCAATGTTAAAGACAGAGCTGAAGAAAATTCACCTGGCTCTGGCGTGAAGGTCGGCATTGCAATATACAAAGAATTCCCACATTGTACTCGGACATAAAGGATCGGCGTCCGTCCCACTGTGCTAGTCACCAAGGCTATTTCACTGATTTGTCTGGTGATTTTATATTAATAAATTAATATAAATACTAGTCTGAATAAAATAGAAATTTAAAAAAAATCATTTTATTAAGTGAGAAAATAAATTCTTGAGCCTCTTTTATCAATCAGTTCATAAAAATTGTATACTAAACAAGAGAATTCTAAACTAATTGAATTTCTCAATCACGATCGCGCAGGAAATTCTTATGATTCTTAAGTTTTTAAAATGTATATTATTTATGATTTCAATTCATTTGATTACAAATTGCAATCAAATTGATACCATCCAATATTCTCCCAATCTCACGCCATCGGATTTTCTTTCAGGACAGCACTTCTGGCAGATACCGCTTGGGGAAAATGGTTTTGTCCTAAGTCAGCCAAGCTCCAGCTTTTTTGTATTTTTACTTAGCTTCTTTTATATTTATGTAGGCTACCAATTCATTAGAGATCTTCGCGCTCAGAAATCTCGCTTATGGTGGGCGATCGGATTTTTCTTGACAGGCATTGCAGCGATCCTTGCCGGAATTTCCTACCAAGCTTTTGGTTATGAGTTAAAATGTTCTGGTCGAGAATACTGTCGTTGGACTACGTGGTGGGAAATAAATTATGAAATCCTACAAAATGCTGGGATGAATGGGTTCTTGGTTGCTGCAGCTTATACAAATGCGAAAGGTTTATTCCGTAAAATCTTAATTGGATACTCACTTCTCAATACGATCGTTTATTCTTGTTTAGTAATATACGGAGCGATTATTCCGATTCAATTTTTTATTTCCTTCGAGTTCTTGGAATTGTCTTGTCTGCCAGCAGTAGTTTTCTTCCTAGCAAGCTCTGCTTATGGGTATTTTACGAAGAAGGACAATATGAACTTAAACCTCTTAATTACTTGGTTACTCCTAATTCTTGTTATGATTGCTTATGTTGTGTCTTTAGAAATGGATCTTACTTCCTTGCTCTGGAATAAAGGCATCTGGTTTACAGAAAATGATGTGCTCCATGTCGGATTGATTTTTTGGGTTTGGTTTATTTGCAAAAAATTACCCGATAAAATCCAAGATCTGAACTAAATTAATGCAAAATTCCCTGCGATTAGGAAGAGGATTTCAATCGTATGGGACATAATCCCCGAACGGAACAGATTGAACTATCAAAAGCGACATAATTGCATGCTAGCTATTATAACTTACTTATGGGACATAATCCTTTATAATCGGGCAATCGAGTCGAATCTACCTTCCTCAATTTTTTTTATAATTTCTTGAGGATTTTCGTATTTTTTTCTTGACAAATTCTCGCTATAATTAACACCATTAGCTATGTCGAAAACTAACACTGTTTACCAAAAAACCTTCAATCAATTTACCCAATTTGTAGATATGTTCGCATATCCTCTCCGATTCTCTCATTACTTGGAGCTAATCAATCCTCTCTGGACCAAACATGCTCTTCAAGCGAAAGTAGTAAAAGTATGGGACGAAACCAAAGACTCTCGCACGATCACACTCAAGCCTGGACGTGGATGGAGAAATCATAGAGCTGGCCAATTCATTCGAGTTGGTGTCCCGATCGGTGGGATGCGCCATACTAGGACTTACTCGATTTCCTCTGCTCCTGGCTCAAAAGACGGCTGCATATCGATTACGGTTAAGGCAATTGATAATGGTCGTGTGTCTCATCATCTTGTGCGGGATCTGAAAGTTGGAAGTTTCTTACCAATCGGTGATCCTCAAGGTGAATTTGTTCTACCAGATGCGATTCCAGTTCATCCTCTATTTATAACTGCGGGAAGTGGAATAACGCCTGTTATGGCAATGCTTCGGAACTATTCTAAAGAATTTAGAGTTCTTCCTGATATTTCACATATCCATTATGCGCCTCATGCTTACGATGTGATTTTTGGAAAAGAACTGGACAATTTGTCCAAGAATCAGAAAAACTACAATCTCACTCGCATCTACACACGAGAGTTAGGTGAGAAAACTTCGAAAAAATTACACTTCAATCCGGAGCAATTGGAGACAATCTGTCCAGATTGGCGAGATCGTGAAGTATGGGCATGTGGTCCTGCAAGCCTTTTGGATTCTTTAGAAGAGCATTGGGCAAAAGCTGGACTCTCTCGAAATCTTCACACGGAACGTTTCCGAGCAAAATTGGCAGAGACTCCGACTGGAAGTATACTATCCGGAAAGGTAAATTTTACCAAAAGTGAAATTGATTATGATACTGATGGTGTAACGAATCTTTTGCGAGTGGCAGAAGATGCAGGTCTCAATCCAGCGCATGGCTGTCGAATGGGAATCTGTCATGGCTGTGATTGCAAATTGGTATCAGGTTCGGTTCGTGATCTACGCAATGGATCAATCACTTCAGAACCAGGTCAGAATATTCAAATATGTGTAAGTGCATCAATAGGAGATGTTGAGGTAGAACTATGAACAAAGCAATGTTAAAACAAGAAGTAGGATTCCCCGTTCCTCTCAATGAGGCAGAAATCGAAGAATTCGGTCGCGAAGTTGAAGAGATTCGAAACGAGATCATGGATTCACGTGGTGAACGAGATGCACGCTACATTCGTGGACTGATCAAAATCCAAAGATCAATGGCTTTGATTGGGCGAGTGATCATTTTTGCTAGTATTGGATTCTTGCCTGAATGGGGTCATCAATTTGCAAGTTATCTATACTTTTTCCCAGTGATTGGGCTTGGTGTGCTAATGCTCGCCACAGCGAAGATTCTAGAAAATATGGAAATTGGCCACAATATTTCTCATGCTCAATGGGATTGGATGAGAGATCCGAATATTCAATCGGGTAGTTGGGAATGGGATCATGCTGGTTCCTCTGATCTTTGGAAGCATTCACATAACGTGCGTCATCATACCTGGACCAATGTGTTCGGTAAAGATGCAGATGTTGCAGGATACGGACTCCTTAGAATTTTCCCTGAACAGAAATGGACGAAATTCAATCTAGGAAATCCCATCTATGCTCTGTTACTTGCTCTGTTCTTTGAGTGGGGAGTTGCCATCCAAGAATTAGAATTGGGACTCGTTCTAACTGGTAAGAGAAAATTATCCAAGATGCGTCCAATTCTTCGCAAGTCTGGAATGAAAATGCTTCGCCAAATTCTCAAAGATTATATTTTATTTCCTTTGCTTGCCGGTCCTTTCTTCTTCTATGTCGCCGGAGCCAATGCGGTTGCTTGTATCTTAAGAAATCTATGGACTTACATGATTATTTTCTGTGGACATTTCTCGGAAGGAGTTCATGTATTTTCTCGCAAACAAGTGGAGAACGAAACAAGATCGCATTGGTATGTGAGACAACTTCTTGGATCGTGCAATATCAAGGGTGGAAAGCTATTTCATATCATGTCTGGCAATCTTAGCCATCAGATCGAGCATCATATGTTCCCTGATATGCCAAGCAATCGTTATCCAGAAATTGCTCCAAGAATTCAAGCACTCTGTGCTAGATTCAACCTTCCTTACAATACAGGAAGACTCAGTCGACAATTTGGAACAACGATTATGCGAATCCTCAGAATGACTTTCCCTGGACCAAATCTAAAGACTAATGTAAAGCTTGCTCGGGCTTAACATTTTCTTAATCATGAAATCTTCAAGCTTAGTATTAGGCTTGGAGATTTATTGATTTACATCTCGAGAATAGGATTTATTCAATTAATTATTGAAAATTAATTTCTAAATTAAGATATCTTCCCGATCAACTTCTATGGAAAATCTCAAAAGATAGTCCGAATTGGAACCATGCTTATCTTATAAATTAAAAATTTCAATTGATTCATTCAGAGAAAAACGGAAATCTGTTCCTTAGATGTTGAAACAATTGAAGAAATATATGCATTGGTTACACCTTCGATGGCCTGCGGGACTAGTCCCGAGCCTTCCTGTTATCCAAGATTCGGGTGAGACCAATGTTGAAGGGGTATGGATCGTTGGTGACTTAACGGGCATTCCTCTTCTGAAGACAGCGGCAGATAGCGGATCTAAAGCTGTAATATCAATTCATAAGAAAATCAAGAATCAAACAAACAAAGCAAATTACAAAGACAAAGACAAAGAGCCAGAAGATTCAAGCGAATATACTAAGAATCGCAATATAAAAAGTGAAGATCTTATACTTGATCTTGTGATCATTGGAGGTGGAATTTCTGGAATATCTGCCGGTCTGAAAGCCCAAGAGCTTAATCTCAATTTCAAAATTATAGAAGCTGATCGCAATTTTGCAACGATTTTGGATTTTCCAAAAGGCAAACCAATTTTCCTCTACCCCCAAGATTTTATCCCAGATACGAAATTGAAAATGACGGGGGCAGTGAAAGAAGCACTGGTTTCTGAGCTGCTAGAATCAAGCAAAGTGCTTGTGAATTCGAATCGTATAATTCATGATAAAGCATACAAATTTGAAAAATCCAAAAATGGATATTTTTTCATAGTCAATGAAGAAGAACAAGAAATTGCTAAAGCGAATCATATTGTAGTTGCTATTGGCAATTCTGGAAACTACCGCAAGTTAAATATTCCGGGCGAAGATCTGGACAAAGTGTTCAATCGATTGCATGATCCTGCCGTTTATAGCGATAAGAAGGTGCTTGTTGTCGGAGGAGGGGATACGGCTCTGGAAACTGCAGTTGCTATTTCTGAATCGAGTGGCAAGGTAACGCTTGTTCATAGAGGTCAGGATTTTGCGAAAGCTAAATCAGAGAATATTGAAAAAATCAACGTTCTCATAGAATCAGGAGAAATAACTGCCTATTTGGATTCTGCAGTCCAGGAAATTAAGCCAGATTCCGTACGGATTGTACAGAACAAAAGTAAAGAAATTTTAATAAAAAATGATATTGTCTTCACACAAATTGGAAGAAAAGCGCCCTTAGACTTTTTTCGAAGATCCAAAATCGCAATCATGGGCGAATGGAACTATGGCAAGATTCTCACTCTAGTAGGTTTTTTGGCTTTTTGCATTGGCTTGTATCATTGGAAGATGGATGGATCATGGATTTCAAATTTTTTCAAAGGCAATCATTTATTTCCATTTGGATTTGAATCGTGGGCGAAGCATTTCTCCAAAGAAAACGGAATGACTTGGGTTCTTGCAATGAATTTGGTTAGTCCATCTTTCTATTATTCATTCATGTATACAGCGTTGGTTGGGGTTTTTGGAATTCGTCGAGTGATCAAGAGACCGACTCCTTATATAAAATTGCAGACTATTTCATTATTTTTTTTCCAAGCTCTCCCACTTTTTTTTCTACCTTATTTCTTGTTTCCTTGGCTTGGAAGTATCGGAGTTTTTGAATCTGGATTTGGTGCTTGGTTTGCGGATGAATTTTTCCCAAAAGTTGATTATGGTCTTGGGCGCGAGTATTGGCGAGCTTTTGGTTTTGTTTTAGCATGGCCATTGTTTATTTGGAATGTTTTTTCTGGATCTCCCATGTGGGGATGGTTGGTTATTAGTTTGATTCAGACTTTTGTCATCATACCAATCATTGTTTGGCGATGGGGCAAAGGTGCCTATTGCGGATGGATTTGTAGTTGTGGAGCTTTGGCAGAAACTCTTGGAGATGACCATCGTAAAAAGATGCCACATGGTCCTTTCTGGAATCGCTTGAATTTTCTGGGTCAAGGAATTCTCGCGATAGTAATGATTCTACTATTGCTAAGAATTCTTTCTTGGTTTGTTCCGGGTGTTGTAGGATATTACGCAAATTATGTATTTAGTTTCATATTATTTGGTTGGTTTCCACTTAATTACTATTATGTGGTAGATGTTTGGATTGCTGGGATATTGGGTGTTGGATTGTATTTTCACTTTTCTGGTCGAACTTGGTGTCGATTTGGTTGCCCGCTTGCAGCTCTTATGCATATCTATTCTCGATTTTCTCAATTTCGAATTTTCTCTGATAAAAAGAAATGTATTTCCTGTAATGTCTGCACATCTGTCTGTCATCAAGGTATTGACATTATGAATTTTGCGAACAAAGGAATTCCCATGGAAGATCCTCAGTGTGTTCGATGTTCAGCCTGTGTAGTCAACTGTCCGACACAAGTTCTTAGCTTTGGAAGATTGGATTCAGCAGAAGGGATTGTATTCGATAGATTGAAGTCTATATTATAGATGAATATGTTTTAGAAATTCTAATCAATATTAGAATATTCTTTGCTATATACCTATTCATAATCTATAAATATACTACCAAATCGCTATGGTTCATTTCGTACGCAACGTATCAATGGAGCGAATGATGTTTTAGTTACAGGATTGGATGCTCCATTACTAAATAAGACAATCCATGCATTTTTGGAATTATCAGCCGAAGTAGTTGAAGTCCAGTGACTAGACGGAGATGTATTCGGGAAATAGATTGGATCAATGGAAGGAGCGTTGAATCGATTGTCGACCAGGCTTAGTAGCTCATGGTAGTTCGGTAATCTCCATCCAGATCCCAGGGCTTCACATTCCAAAAGTGCATTTCCCCAATTACTTGGCATTACACTACCGGTCGCACAACTTGAACCAGACAGACCATTTACACATTTTCTCCATCTAAGTTTAGCATTGTTATCGGTTATAGTTCCATCACCATTGTCGGTAAAACTTCTTGCAAGATTAAGAGCTTGCGAAGAGACACACCTAACAATAAAGGATGTACTCGTCTTCATTGAGTTCTGAATTATACCTGTATTTCCATTTAAGTTCCATGCAAAGTTTAATCCAAAGGAATCTGTTCCCCTTCCAGTTAGAGTCCATATATTCGATGATGTAGAATTTGGGAAGAGGCTCGGATCTAAAGCAGGATTAAAATAGTTTAGCGGCGGAAGTGAAGCGACTTCCTGTTTAGTCGGAAGTCTCCAGTTTTTTCGATTCGCATATCCAGATTCAAAATTTGCCATATTATAACTATGACATGCATTTAAGGCTTGATACCAATTTAATTTCTCCTCTATACCAGAACAACCAACTCCAGACTGTCCAATATTACAGGTAGCCCATACAAGTCCTGATACATTATCGCGCGTTATATGTTCTCCAACTCCTGCGAGTATGGGACCTTCAAAAGAGCGATTCTGAGGTGTTCCAATGAGGCTTCCATCTTGGAGGGGATAGCTAGCAGAGACAACAGCACATACAGGAACAGATCCAGATTCATTATAGCAAGTCGAGACATCAGTATCCGAGATCTGAAAACTTTGATTCGAAACAGTTGTTGCGAAAGTTAATTCAATAGGTGTCAACAATTTATTGCCAGAACTATCCATTAGATTCTCAATATCAAGTTTGAATTGCAGTCTTGAATTTTCAGGAAACCAATACCAAGATACAAAAACATTTAAGGTATCATTTGCAAAAGATGTAGTTGTCCATACAAATTCTGGATTATTTGATACAGGAAGAAAAGTGCCGGCATCGGAAACAAAAATGTCCATTGAATGGTTCTTGTTCGTATCCATAGATTCTGAAAAGGTCAAAATGATTCGCCCTCGGCATGGATTCCCATCACAAGGTGGAACCTGCGATGAACCATTCAATGGATAAGTACTGATAAGAGTAGGAGGCGTTAGATCAGGCTCTATGACACTAGGAGGTTCTGGATTGGTAATTGGCTCCTGAGGCACTTCCCCTTCTTCGGAATCGGTGCCTTCATCTGTTTCCGTTGTGGAATTGGGAATACCAGTTTCGCAAAAGCTGGAAGATGGATCTGCAATACAGATTGCAATATTAATCTCAGCTAGATTATCAATATGCAATTTGTTCAGAGTTGGAAAAATTTCACATCCATAAAATGAGATCAATCCAAAACTAAAAATTAAAAGTCTTATAAATAATTTGAAGAATCTATGCAAAATAAAAGTTATGCGCATGAAACTTTTTTCTAATCATTGAAAACGATATCAACATTTAAAATATTATTGGCATGCAAATGAAATAAAAAAAGCATATATCGACCGTAATGCGAACCAATTGGATTAATGGAGTAAACGGGAAGAGTTATAGTCGGTTGTGATTGCCATCGAGTATTTATAATTTTGTCTAGAATTAATTAGTTAGATAGATATTTTCCAATGGCTATGGAAATATTCTTGTTATGCGATTGACAGTAGCACCATCGTAAGAGGTAAGTGAACCGGTTATTACTAGCTTACCTGTCGAAGTAAAAAATACGCGCGCGACTTCTCCAGAAGCACCGCTGATTGGATTGAAACTAGGATCAATTGCTCCTGATGGTAATATTTTCACTACTCGATTTCTTGTCTGTCCATTGTAGGTAGTAAAAGTTCCCACACCAAAAATGGTTTTGTCTGGAAGCTCTAAGCAATTGATAAAAGTGGATCCACCTAAACCAGTTCCAGGATCGAAGGATGGATCCAGAGCTCCGTTAGGTGTTAATTTAGCCAAATTCAGTCTTGGAGTCCCAGAGACAGTATTGAATATCCCAGAAATTATACTTGATCCGTCGGATAGAAAGCACTGCGAAGTAACAGTAGAATTCGGCCCGCCTCCAGGAGTAAAACTGGGATCATTGCTCCCATCGGGCATCAATCGATTTATATACGGTTTCGCTGATCCATTGAATGAGTTGAAATCTCCCGAGATCCAGATTTTATCATCTGGCATTACATAAATATCTCGAATCAATGCGTTGGCTCCCGTTCCAATCATAAATGTGGGATCAATACTTCCATCTGTATTAACACGCGCTATACGATTTACAGGAGTTCCATTGTAATTTAAAAACATCCCACCTATAATTAGTTTTCCGTTGGATTGAAGACCCGCAGCCCTGATGCGATTGTCTGGACCAAGAAGCGGATCAAAAGTTAAATCTAAATCACCATTTGGAAGTAATCGAGCCAAGCCATTTCTCGTAACTCCATTGTATAAGGTGAAATTATCGCCAATATAAATCTTACCATCTGAAGTAATATCCAGTGCTGACGCTCGAGAATTAGTCCCAGTGCCTGGATCAAAACTTGTATCAAGAGCGCCATCTACCAGGATTCTTGCAACACGGGATCTGGAGACTCCGTTATAAGTGGTAAAATCTCCTCCCACCACTATTTTTTCGTCAGGTTGGAGAATTGCTGAAAGGATAGCTCCTCCAATTGCTCCCGTTCCTTGGTTGAAAGAAGGATCTATCCCTCCCGATGCATTCGTGGTTGTTGTCACTTGTGATGCTTGCGAAAATGCACCAGCTGTATTTGTTGAGTAAACAGAATAGAAATAACTGGTAGAACTTGTGAGTCCACTATCCAGAAATTCCGAATTGGATCCCGTATAAACTTCAGTCGCACTTGCGTCATTTGCAGATTCAGGAAAAGCTCCTAGTTTTCGTAGAATTTTGACACCGCTAACACTTGGTTCAGTTGAATTCGTCCATTGCAATCTAACAAATATGGAACTTGGAGTTGCAGTAAGTCCAGTAACAGGACTAAGGGATACTTCACTTTCTGTTGAATTAGAACTTCCATTGCATAAATTCGAACTCGCATCAGTCAGGCAGATAAAGGCTCGAATTTCTAGAGCTTCATGGATCGGTAATTTATCAATGGAAGGCATAATTTCGCAAGCAGATGTACAAATTACGGTGAATATATACAATGCTATATTAATATATGATGAAATTAAGCTATAATTTCTCGACTCCATATTTCTGATAGAATATAGAGCAATTTAATAAATTGTCAATTCATATATGGTTTTTATTTATAAAAATCGGTAATTTATTTCAATTTATTCAGTTGTTCAACATGATCTTTGAGAGTGAGTTCTAAATCTGTGTATTTGATACCCAATTCTAAGCTACGAGAATGATTGAATCCGAAACTAATCCCTAAGTTTTTATTTAGAAATTCCCAATTCAATCCAAGAATTGGCCCAGCTACATACATCAGAAAATTAGGAAGTGCAAAAGAACCAGTCGGATATTTGTTTGGATAAATTTTTTCTATAATCTGGCACAATTCTAACATAGACTTGGTAGTATTGGACAAAATGTATCTTCCTTTGGATTTATTTTCTAAAGCAGCAAGGAGGTGAGCTTGAGCAACGTCACGAACATCAACAACTGCGAAATAAAGATTCGGCACACCCATTTTCAATTCTCCGCTTATCAATCTTCGAACGAATTGTACGCTTGTTCCATCCATTCTGCTTGATAGAGATGGTCCCAATACAAAAGAAGGGTTGATGGTTACGAGATCCCATCGTGATTGTTCAGATGCAATTTTCCAAGCAATCTCTTCGGCAATCTTTTTGGAATAGGAATATGGTTGGTGACTGAGATTGCTAGTCTGATTCCAATAAGACTCATCTAAGATTGAATCTTTGGATTTCTGTGCGTCGATATTGTCGCCCATTACGGCAGCCACACTAGAAGTAAGAACAACGCGTTTGACCGATGAAAACTTATTGCAAGAATTTAGAATATTCTCTGTACCTTTGACTGCTGGATCAATTAATTCTTTCTGAGGATCTGAGATTCCTGTTACGAAAAAAGGCGATGCTGTATGAATTACAATTTCGCATCCGTCAATTGCTGTGTCAAATGATCCCGGCGATAGAAGATCCGCCTCGAATAGATTCAATTGTCCAGGATAGGTTGTCTGAAATTTTAATAAATGTTCAATTTTTTTCGTATCATTTAGTGATCTGACAGTGCCATGAACTTTGTATCCATCGATTAGTAGGTATTTGATAATCCAAGATGCGATATATCCGGACGCACCAGATACAAAAATGGGAATGTTTTTATCAGAATTTGGCATATATAGAATTCCTTATTATTCAATCGAAATTGATTCGGTTATGCCTAAGTTAGTAGAAATCAAAAATTAATCAAATAGCATTTGCAAAAATTTATTGAAACTAAAGTATTTCCCTTATATAAAAAATTTTTTATTCTAAGGATAAACATGAATCACTCAGGAACAATTATTGGATCAAAACCCGCAAAACTTGCATTACTAGGTTCAGGAGAACTTGGTAAAGAAATTGCTATTGAAGCACAGAGATTGGGAATCTATGTTGTTGCCATTGATCGTTATCCAGTTGCACCTGCAATGCAAGTAGCGAATGAGTTTAGAGTGATTGACATGCTCAATGGTCCTGAGCTCGAGAAGTCCCTTCGAGAAATTCAGCCAGATTTCATCATTCCTGAGCTAGAAGCCATTCATACTGAAACACTCGTTTCTATGGAAGCAAATGGTTTCAAAATTGTACCATCAGCAAAGGCTGTTCACCTCACAATGAATCGGGAAGGTATTCGAAATTTTGCCAGTAAAGAACTTGGCTTGAAAACTTCTAAATATTTTTTCGCAGATACGTTTGAGGAATTTCGATCAGCCATTGAGTCCATTGGATTCCCATGCGTTGTAAAACCAATTATGAGTTCTTCCGGCAAAGGGCAGAGTCTAATCCAATCAGATAATGATATTGAACTTGCTTGGGATTATGGTCAGAAGGGCGGTCGTGCAGGCAAAGGTAAAATGATCATTGAAGAATTTATCCAATTCGACTATGAGATAACTTTGCTTACAATTCAACATGTTGATGGCGTAACTTTTCTTCAACCAATTGGCCACAAGCAAGTAAATGGCGACTACGTAGAATCATGGATGCCTCAGCCAATGTCAGATCTTGCTCTAACAAGAGCACGCGAGATTGCGAACAAAGTGACCAGCGGACTGGGAGGATTTGGAATTTTTGGAGTTGAGCTATTTATAAAAGGTGATGAAGTATTCTTTAGTGAAGTCTCACCAAGACCGCATGATACAGGACTTGTCACACTTATTAGCCAGAATTTTTCTGAATTTTCATTGCATCTACGTGCTTTATTGGGACTCACAATTCCAGAAATTATTTACCATACTCCTGCAGCCAGTGCTGCGATACTATTGGAAGCTAAGACAGATTCTCCTAAAATCGGTGGCCTTGCTGAATCATTAACTGATGTCCAAACAGATATTCGTATATTCGGAAAGCCTACAATTGATGGAAAGCGTAGGATGGGTGTGGCTCTTGCAAGATCATCAACAATCGAAGATGCTAGACAAAGAGCAAGGCTAACGGCAAGTAAGTTGCATTTATTATAAATTCACAACTCAAGAATTTATAATATTAACTAATAATAGTATCCGAAGATTCTAATTCAAACGAATGATTTACTAAAATTGATTTAAACCCAAAATTTTAAAAAAAATCTAATAGGGGATTTTACCCTATTAGAAAAAAAGTTAATAATTTATTTTTTAGAAAAGTTAAAAAATTCTTTACTTTTCTAAAATTCTATGCAAGCTCATTATTTCGTGGATTTCACGAGTATAGGAGATTTACAAGAATGAACAAAATTAAAAACTTTGCTATCTTAGCATTGCTTTTTGTTTCTATGGGATTTGCTGGTTTGTCAGCATATGACTATGAAATTAACGAAGAGTTTCTGGAAGGTTGTTTAACTGAAGCTCACGATAGAGGTTATGATATTGAATCTGATGCCTTTATCAATAGAATAGTGAAAGCAATACATTTTGATGATAACAAAACATTAAATCAAATGTGTCCAAAGACTAACAAAGAATACCATTAATCTGGTATAGAAATGGTGGCTCATCCCGAGCCACCATGTATCAACAATTACCCTTTAAGATATCTATCCTCTTTTCTCGATTATGCATTGGAAATTTGAAGTCAATTAACCTATTATCCATACAATAAACTAACAATGATGTTAGTGCAATCTAATCAATTTAGTACAAAAAATAACAATCTCTCTGCAAGTTAAGTAAATTTATGATTTACTAGAGTTTGTCAGCAGTCCAACTATGATTATGGAAAAATTGAATATAAATTCGATGATTAAATCTAATCAAGATGTGTTGGTTCCCCGATTTGGATTGGGTGTTTGGAAGTCCAAGCCGAAGGAATGCTATTCAGCTGTGATTTCCGCACTCAAAGCAGGCTACAGACATATCGATACCGCCGCGATTTATGGAAATGAGTCCGAAGTTGGTGATGCGATTCGAGATTCAGGAATTCCACGATCGGAAATTTTTTTGGTTACGAAGTTATGGAACGCTGATCAGGGATATGATTCGGCTTTGAAAGCGATCGATAGATCTTTATCAAATCTAAAGACAGATTATGTTGATATGTATTTGATCCATTTTCCAGTTGCTGACAAAAGAAAAGACTCATGGCGCGCATTGCAGAAAATCCAATCTGATAAAAAAACCAAGGCCATCGGTGTGAGCAATTATATGATCTGGCATTTAGAAGAGCTGATCAATGAAACAGAGGTATTGCCCGCGATGAATCAAGTGGAATATCATCCATTCCTAAACAATAATGAACTTCTTTCTTTTTGTAATTCGAAGGGAATAATCTTAGAAGCATACAGTCCACTTGCGCATGGACAGAAACTAAACGATCCTAAAGTAAGTGAACTTGCAAAAAAATATAACAAAAGCAACGCTCAGATTTTGATTCGATGGAGTTTACAGAAGGGAATGGTTGTGATTCCCAAGTCTGCAAATCCCGAACGAATTGTCCAGAATGCAGACGTTTATGATTTTGAGATCAATGCAGCAGACATGGTCTCAATGGAAAGCTGGGATGAAGGACTGCGAACATGTTGGGATCCAACGACTGTCGAATGAAGTTTAACTCTCGATTCTGTGAAAAAATGAATAGGATAGGATTTTAGATAATCAATGAATACTAGGCATAGAGTTGCGTTAGATATAGGTAGACATTTTTTGGATCATCTCGATATGGAATTGGCTAAATCTTCCGAAGTTCTGGATGGTTCAATCTTTGATGGCAAGACTGCAAGAGAGATTCACACTGGGGTTCGAAATGAATTGTTAAGTGTTCTTCCTGAATTGGAAATAACACCCAAGCCAAGATTTAATTTATTTTTACTCTGGTGGAAGAAAAACAAATTTGTATATGCCTATGATCAATTCACTCTTGATTCGTACAATTTAATATTCCTTCAGAGAATTTTATGCTTATTGGATTGGTCAGAATCAAGTCGTAAAGATTTTCACCGTATAACATTAGATATATTCAATAAGTTTGATTACAAGCGACCTGGATTTGCAGTGTCAGATTTTCTAAATTACGAAAATAATATGCGAGAGCTACTTCGAGAAATTATTTTCGATATTCCTGATATTGATTATAAAGAAGCCTGGGATGTGATCTATGAACAGAGTAGTGAATATCAAGCAGTGGTGAATGAATTTTTTGAAAATATTCTACACATAGCCTTAGAAGATTCTGAAAGACTATTGCATAATATTTTACCTGTATCGATTGCAACAGAGCTCAAAGAAAAGAATCGTGTTGATCCAATTCAAGTGGATTCAGCGACTGTGATCTTTACGGATTTTAAAGGTTTCACTCAGCTCAGTGAGAAGATGTCAGCAAAAGAATTGATCCAAGAACTAGACGAATGCTTTTCAATATTTGATAATATTATTGATAAATATGGTTTAGAGAAAATCAAAACTATTGGAGATTCTTATATGTGCGCCGGTGGAATTCCACAATCGAATCACACTCATGTTTTCGATTGCGCTCTGGCATCACTTGAAATGAGAGATGCAATGAACGAATTGTATAACAAGAAAATATCAGATGGCAAACCATTCTGGCAAGTTCGGATTGGTTTTCATACGGGAGATCTAACTGCGGGAGTCATTGGAAATAAAAAATTTAGTTACGATATATGGGGTGATACCGTTAATACTGCGAGCAGAATGGAAAGTTCAGGAAGTCCAGGACAAGTAAACGTATCAAGTGCGGTCTACAATCTATTGTATCCTCTGTTCCAATTGGAATCAAGAGGTGCAATTGCTGCAAAAAATAAGGGAGATATGGAGATGTATTATCTTTTGGATCTCAAGAATAAATACAAAGGTAAAATGAAAATTTCATCTTTATCTAAATCAAATAATCAAAGTTATATTGAAAATTCTAAATCTGAGATTTCTAAAAACGAATATAAACTTGGAAATGAAGAGTTCTGGAGTATCTACTCAAGAATTTCTAGGGGAGGTAAAATAGTTGTAAAAGCAAGATAAATTTTATTGAATATAAATTAGTGAAATTAGTAATTGAATAACCGAGTATGAACGAACAAACTTTATCTAGTTTAAAAGAGGCACTCAAGCATTCTCCGGACAATAATCCGCTACGACTTTTACTTGCAGAGACTTACCTTGCAATGAATCGTTTGAATGAAGCCGAAGAAGAATTTACCTACCTTGCTCGCAATGATGTAGACCCCAAGGCTAAGTTTGGTCTTGCGGATGTGTATTACAGAAAAGGCAATTATTCTGCATGCAATGTAATCTTAGAAGAAATTATAGACCAAGGTTATAATGATTCTCGTGCATTTCTATTGTATTCAAAAGGTCTAATGCAAGAAAATTCTATTTTAAAAGCTAGGGAATTCTACCAGAAAGCTCTACTTTTAGATCCAAATAATACCAGTGACGACCTTGACGAACAACTAAGATTAAAGTCGGAATCATTGGATGAATATGAAGACGATAGTCTTGATCACCGTTTTTTGGAAAAACCGAATGTCAACTTCTCGGATGTTGGCGGAATGGATTCCATAAAGAAAGAAATCGATTTAAAGATTATCAAACCTCTAACACATCCTGAAATGTACAAAGCGTACGGTAAAAAAGTGGGTGGCGGAATTTTATTGTATGGCCCACCAGGTTGCGGTAAGACTTATCTAGCCAAAGCTACAGCAGGTCAGGTCAATGCAAAGTTTATAAGTGTTGGACTGAATGATATTTTGGATATGTGGATTGGAAATAGTGAGAAGAATCTTCACGATATCTTTGAATTGGCCCGAGATAATTCGCCTTGTGTATTTTTTGTAGATGAGATCGATGCTTTGGGTGCAAGTCGTACGGATATGAAGCAATCCAGTGGTAGACATTTGATCAATCAATTCTTACAAGAGTTAGATGGAATTGAATCTCAGAATGAAGGAATTCTGATAATTGGAGCGACCAATACTCCTTGGAATCTAGATCCAGCATTTAGACGTCCGGGAAGATTTGATCGTATTTTGTTTGTCCCTCCACCAGATGAAAAATCGAGAGAATCTATTCTTAGATTGAAACTAAAAGACAAACCTATTGAGAACTTGGACTATTTATCTCTCGCTAAAAAAATGAATCACTACTCGGGCGCAGATATAGATGCAATCATTGATCGAGCAATCGAATATAAACTTGAAGGTTCGTTTGAAGATGGACAGATTCAACCTATCTCGAATAAAGATCTCTTGAATGCTATCAAGATTCACAAACCGAGTACTCAAGAGTGGTTTGCAACTGCTAAGAACTTTGCTCTATTTGCAAATGACTCAGGTTTATACGACGAAATCCTAGATTATCTAAAAATTAAAAAATAAAATGAATAACGACTTACAACTATCAAGAATTGGCATTTTGATCCAGCAAGGCAATTATAAAGACGCTGAGAAGAATATTAAGAATTTATTGACTAATGAACCGAATAATGTTGAACTTTTGTCTCTTCTTGCAGAAGTTTATTTGCAATTGAGTAAATATGACCAAGGTATTGAAATTATTCAACATGCGATAGGATTAGAGCCTACCAATCCTGATCTTTTTTATCTTAAGGCTAGACTTGAAATTAGCAAAGAAAAATATAAAGAGGCAGAACAGAGTATTCAAGATGCTATTTCTCTTAATCCTAATGATGAATACTATTACGCTTTAGATTCACAGATAAAAATATTAAGAAAAAAATTCGAACTTGCTTTAGAACTTGCGAATAAAGCACTTGCTATCAATCCAGAGAATATTCTTGCTCTAAATTCTAGAAGCACCGCATTGCTTAAGTTAAATAGAAAAAAAGAATCATTTGACACGATTGATGGAGCACTGAGAGAAGATCCAAATAATGCTTATACTCATGCTAATTACGGTTGGTCCTTACTAGAAAAAAACGAGCATGCCCGAGCATTAGAACATTTTAAAGAAGCATTATTGCATGACCCGAATTCAGGTTATGCACAATTAGGAATGGTTCAAGCTCTAAAAGCCCGATATTTTTTATATAGAATTTTTCTGAAATATTCATTTTGGATGGAGCGATTGTCCAGTGGAGGACAATGGGCTTTTATAATTGGATTCTACGTCCTAACTAGAATTTTAAAATCTGTTGCTAAATCTTATGAGAATCTTTATCCTTATTTGATTCCGATCGTAGTTATTATGGGAGTATTAGCTTTCTCCACTTGGATCATCACACCGATCAGTAATTTATTTCTTAGATTGAATCGATATGGTCAATTTCTTCTAGATTCAAAGGAGAAATTGAGCTCCAATTTAGTTGGAATAAGTTTGTTGATTGGAATAGCTAGCTTATTGATTGGTTGGTATGTTGAAGATATGCGATTTATACCGATTGGAATTTTTGGAATTGTCATGATGGCACCGTTAGGTGTTATGTTCTCAGCATCCAAATCTCAAACCCTGCTCGTTGGCTATACAATTCTTTTGGCAATCCTTGGAGCTTTATCTCTGTATTTTACCTTTACGGAGGGGGAGATTTTCAATGGAGCGTCCATGCTATTTGTATTTGGATTTGTAGGATTCAATTGGTTGAGTAATTTTATTTTGATTAAGGAATCCAATCCAGGTTCTTGAAATAGAAAGACCCTGGATTTATAATCAGAATCTATAGATTTACAGATCAAGGTAAAGCTACAATACTGTTTTGGATCGCTTACCAACTTCCGCTGGAACCACCGCCTCCAAAACTTCCACCTCCACCACTATAAGAACTTCCACTACTGCTGCTAGATGATGAGCTTGAATAAGAGCTCGAAGAGCTGGAGCTTGAACTAGAATATGAGCTACCTCCTGAAGAGTAGCCACCTGTGTCGGATTCAGATACAACCTTACAAAATTTTATGAAATAAATTATTCCAAGATTGATCGGAAAGATCAACAAATTCGGCCATTCACCGCCTTGAATCAATGTATTGATATATGGAACAATTGTCCAGAGGAGTGCTATTAAGGAAAATTTTAGAAGTCGTACAATATTACTCGTTGAGGGAATAAACCTATGTACAAGTATTAACGATGCATATCCATGAAATAAAGAATAGTATACAATCGCATCCGATATCACAAATGTTGTTAACTCAATTGTTTCTGGTACAATCTCGAATATATGATAGAAATAAGTAAAAAAGGCTATTACCCAAATTCCATAAGCAATTGCAAAATAGATTAAGAATTTTGCGCTTTTTACCCAGAATCCAATAAAGAAAGCAAGTCCGAATAAGCTAAAAAGATACAATGCTGTAGGAAACGACAAGTCACAAATAATCGAGATGATAAATAAACAAAACAATAGAAATGAAAAGAAATATCCTTTGGTTGCAGAAAAGCTTCTATCTTCGAAACCTAATTTTTTGAAAACTAGATCATAAGAATTTTGTATATGTCCATCAATATTTAGTTTTATCGCTATTGTTATAAAAAGTAAAACTAAGGTTATGAATGACGATATACCTACTGTTACGTCTTCATCAATGATATAGATAGCAATCGCAAGAATCAAATGAGCTATAAGGATAATTGGATAGGCTAATTGCGCCTTAGAATCGGATTTCTTTTTATGGTTTTTCTCTTCAGAAAGAAATACCAAGCTATAGAAGATTGCACATATATAAACGATAAATGGCAAAAGAATAAAACCTTTTGGTGTAAAAAACAATGAGAGGCAAGTTGCAAGAAATCCGAAAATGATTCTAGAAATTGTATTCGCAAGCCAATTGAATTTGGATTCCAAAACTTTTGACAAGACACCAATAAGAAGAAAAATTCCAAGCAGTACTAGTGTTTGGATAAAGGATTCTTCATCCACCCGATT
The DNA here is from genome assembly GCF_028462125.1 of Leptospira sp. GIMC2001. Classification (NCBI taxonomy): domain Bacteria; kingdom Pseudomonadati; phylum Spirochaetota; class Leptospiria; order Leptospirales; family Leptospiraceae; genus Leptospira; species Leptospira sp. GIMC2001. The sequence continues at coordinate 733,140 of NZ_CP115468.1, forward strand.
CCATTCCCGAAAATGGTCTCCTTTTCTCTGATTGAGTATATCTTCTTCAATTTTTTCAGGATTTAGATTGGGATTGCCCTCTGCATCTCCATCCAAAATTTGACGAATGGCTATCATACCTTGCATAATTCCTATATTGTAGTCACCTAACTTAAAATTGGGTATGAAAATATTCTGAATAATTCTATTGCAATAAAGATCTGTTAAAGTTCCTTCGAGTCCATAGCCAACTTCGATCCTCATTTTACGATCATCTGTTACAATGATTACAAGAATTCCATTGTCCTTTTTGGCTTGACCGATCCCATTCGATTCAGCCACTCGAATCGAGTATTCCTCTAAAATTTCTCCATCTAAAGTAGGAGTCGTGTAAAGTATCAAGTGTGCAGAAGTACGATTTTCCAAATCTTCCGAGAGAGATTCGATCGCAAGCTTAGTCTCCGCATTTAAGATCCCTGCTTCATCAAGAACCCTGGTTGTAAAATTCGGAGTATCCTTCGCAGATAGAAAATTAGAACAAATTAAGATTGTAAATAGGATTATTGATTTCTTCATAATTGCTTTTAAAAGATGAAGATACATATCCTAATTTGTATGGAAACAATTTATTTAGAAATTATAATTTCCATTTAGATGGTCTGGTTGCATTATTGAATCTTTGTTTCGGAATATGTAGAGGATTGTGTTGCTTTCTATTATTGTTAAAATTTGGATTTTGCGTATTTCTATGATATCTGTAATTATTGTACGGAAATCTAAAGAACCGTTGATCTCTCTGGTAAGCACTTCCATTTCTTGAATTCGAATCACATTCTGGATCGGAACTGCCAGAACATGGGTTAGAGCGATTGCTTAGAGAAGCACAATCTAAATTAATAAAAACTGCGATTATCAGAAATACGAGCCATCGGAAATTGCGGAAACGATTTACCTTCATGGAACCCTCTCTTTAATATTAGACCTTTTTAGAACCGTGTGTAAATAACTTCAAACATTACAATATTACAAACTTGGGTTTTTCATACCTAAAGCATTGAAAATTAATCGTGATGCACCTTCTTCTAGATTCACCTTGTATCCCAAATCTTCACAAATTTTGTCAATGGATCCGGTCTTTTTTAGACTCATATGTCCATGAACCAGCATATGAACGAAAAAAGAGGCAAGAATGACGTCTTCTTCTTCAATGAGTCCGGCCGCTTTCATTGCTGCGATTTGGTTGAGAAGTATCTCGAAGGATTTTCTTGCAACGACGAGAAGTTCAGGGTAGAGATTTTTGTCAGGTAGATTTGTGCTAAAAATAATTTGGTAGAGTTCAGGGTATTTATCAACGAAGTCAGCGTAGTTCATCCGCATAATTTTGAAGCGTTCCATTAGATTTTCTTTGCTTGAGGCTATTGGAAGATTCCGTTCCAAATGTTCAGCAAACATTGTAAATCCGAGCTTCCCTAGTTCTGCAAGCACGTCTTCCTTGCTGGAAAAATGTCGATATGGGGCTGCGTGTGACAATTTTAGCCTGCGTGCCACTTCTCTCATATTCAAGGCCTGAGCGCCATTTTCGGAAATAATTTTTAGACTTTCCTCCAATATACGATCACGAACCGAGCTCAGAGATTCTTTGTGTATGGAAATTGCTTTCTTAACAGCTATGGTTTTCTTTTTCGAAGCTGGTTTAGAAGTTGGCATAGCCAATTTTTCCAGGTCACGAAATTTTTGGAAACAAATTCCTGAAAAAAATGTAGTCATTGACTAATAAAAAGTAGACAATGACTACAAATATGAAATCGCTGTTTATTTATGGACTCAGCAAATAAAATATTAGATCGCACCCGTTTTTTTTGGATGATCGGCATAGCCGGGACTATGATAGGACTTTTCACTTGGTTCTCGATACCGAAAGAAGAAGACCCGAGACTCAAGGCACGATTTGGATTTATAAAATTGGTTTATCCAGGAGCTTCTGTCCCTCAGATCAAAAAGTACGTAGTTGAAGAAACGGAACGAGAGCTTGCATCCGTTGAAGCGATTGCCAAAATGTCAACCACTATCCGCTCAGGATTTGCAGCAATTCGAATCGAATTCAAGTCTTCAGTAAAAGACGACGGGGTTATTTCGAGATCTTGGGATGAAGTCCAGGATGCCTTGGATAAAGCATACAAGGTTTTCCCTCAAGGTGCCTTGGCACCTGATCTGGATCGTAGACCCAATGATCAAGAATCAATTTTAATTGCAATCGAAGCACCGCTTGAACATAGGCATAAATTACTCTTAGATTTAGAAAATAAATTATTGGTTAATCCGACTGTTTCGAGGTTAAGGAGAACTGGTGATGAAGGTAGTCAGCTGTCCATTCAAGTTGAAGAAGTTCAATTGGCGAATTCTGGAATTTCGGTTCCTCAACTCATCGGTCAGATACAGCTTGCCAATACTCAGATTGCCAGTGGTTACATAGAATCGGATGGTCAAAGGATAAATATTCAAGCTTCCAATATTTTTGAAAATATAAATGAACTTAAGAAATTTCCAATTGCAACGGCGAATGGATCTACAATACCGCTGAGTCGATTGGCAAAAATTGAACTGGAACCTAAGAGTCCACCTAACGAAGAGTTTAGATGGAATGGAAAAGAAGTCTATGGACTCGGTGTAATCGCTAAGAGGCAACTCGATCTAAGAGCTTTCGGAGAATCAGTTAACAAATCATTAAAAGAATTTGAACTTGAAAAATATCAAGAAGGTGTTGATTTTAAAATACATGTAATCAATTCCCAACCAAATTATGTAAAAGATCGACTAACAGATCTTGCATTTTCACTTCTATCATCGGTTGCTTTGCTATCTACATTTATGATAATTTTTATGGGTTTTCGTGTAGGAATAGCCGTTTCTGTAATGCTTCCCGTTATCAGTTTAATAGCTTTTGCATTGTATGGAATCGCTGGAGGTATCCTGCATCAAATTGCAATAGCCGCATTTGTCCTCTCTTTCGGAATCTTAATCGATAATATTGTCGTAATTGTTGAGAGCATCCAAGAAAAGATCAACTCTGGCAAATCACGAATTGATGCCGGATCGGAAACAATAAAGGAATTCACGATGCCGTTGTTGTCTTCTACGATAACAACTATTGCAGCCTTTCTTCCTATGGCTCTAGCTGAAGATACAAGTGCTGAGTTCACTGAAGCAATTCCGAAAATTGTTATCGTATCACTGATCGTTAGCTTTTTTGCATCCATTTTCTTAAGTCCAAGCCTTGCACTCAAATTCCTCAAGCCACAGATCGCCAAAAAGTCTCTATTGGAAGATATGGGATCCGCTATCGCAAATGTAAGTATAAGAAAGCCAAAAACTCTATATCTAGCATTGGTAATTTTTCTTATTGCAGACGTAGCCTTTCTTCCTTTTATGCGAGCTAAGTTTTTTCCATCAGCTGATCGTAATCAGATGATTATGATCTTATCATTTCCCGAGGGGACTTCGTATGATAGAACAAGGCAGGCGGTGATTGATGTTGAGAACAGTCTGTTCGGAACAAAAGAGTTAAAAGGGGTTGCTTCATTTGTGGGTCGTAGTACACCCTTTTTCTACTACAATCTACCTCAGAAACCGAACGTTCCTAATCTTGCGCAATTTCTATTGATTTCTGAAGGAAATTCTTTTTCCGATGAACTTCTAAATGAAATTCGATCTAAAGTCAAAGTTCCCGATGCAGAAGTGCGGATAAAAAGTTTAGAGCAAGGACCTCCAGCAGAAGCAACCATAATCGTAAGAGTGTATCATCCAGATTTGGAACTATGGAAGAAAAATGTGCAAGAACTATCTTCTCAAATTTCAGCACACCCAGATGTGGAAATCGCTTGGTCGGATTCAATCGGTAATCAGAAGTTAATAGTTTTTGAAACAGATGACAAGCGACTTTCTGAATTGGGATCGAATCGAAGGGAAGTCTCACTTGCTCTACTTAAAAGTACATATGGAATCCAATCTGGTTTTTTTAAAACGGGGGATGAGAGTATTCCAATTGTTGTATCTTCGCAATCCAAAGAAAAAAATTCCCTACAACAACTCAGTAAAACAGTTGTCGGACAAACTTATGATCGAGCAATTCTTACGGATGCTGTTGCCGAACAAAAGGTAACTGAGAATGAGTCAGTTCACTTGCGATACAATCGCCGGTCCTATGTTTCGTTTCTCGTAGATATGAAGAAAAATGGAAATTCTGGAGATGTAATAGCAAAAATCAACGACTACATGGAAGAACATGATCTTCTAAATGGGGTTGATTACGAATTCGATGGAGAAAAGGGCAATAGTGATGACTCCAACAACGCACTTTTCAAGACAATGCCAATTGGTATGACTATACTGCTAGCAACATTAATATGGCAATTTAACAGCTATAAGTTGCTATTGATTATTTTGACAACCGTTCCGACTGCATTTTTAGGAATGATTCCAGGGCTTGTGATATCAGGTCAACCTTTTGGATTTTTGCCTCTTTTGGCTCTATTTGCTCTGATTGGAATTGCAGTGAATAACGGAATCATTCTCATCGATAAATTCCAATTAGCTGTGTCCGAAGGAAATACATACGAAGAAGCTGTAAGAATTGGTGTATCAAGTCGTTTGCGACCCATTCTTCTTACTTCGGGATCAACAATTCTTGGAATGATTCCTCTTGGATTCTCTTCCTCTACACTGTGGCCTCCATTTGCGTGGTCCATGGTATCAGGACTATTGATTTCTTCGATCTCAACTTTATTCATTATACCGAGATTGTATCTTATTATGCATAGAGGTAAAGGTGGAAGTGATCTCGATTCTGCAATGGGTAAAAAATCTATAGATCTAGGTGTGATTAAAAGAATGGTAAAGAAGAACATTCTAATATTCTTATTATCAACTGCTATTCTAGGATTAATTCCAATAAACGACCTTCTAGCGAATGATTCTTCATTCACAAAAGTCACTTTTCGTGAAACTCTTGCACTGTCTTCGAATTCACTGCAGGCGAAAGCGTCTTTTCATGATGCCGCTGGTGCAAAAGCGATTGCGAGCGGGTTTAGAAAGACTTCTTATTTACCGAATATCAATGTCTATGGTGAGAGAGTCTTTCGTGATCAAGATCTATTCCTCAATTCTCCATTTGGACAGTTGAGTCTTGGTAACCGAGCTTTTTATCAATCAGGACTTGAATTGTACCAACCACTATGGAGTCCTCGCGCTTTACTCAGCAATGCACCTAGCGCTGAATTGCTGGCGGAGGCTGCATTAAAAAAAGCAGCTTGGGAAAACCAGAGTGCCAGGTACAACGCTGCCACTACTTTCGTAGATTGTGTTCTGCTGGATATTCGAAAAAAGAGCTTTGAAGAAAGGGCGAAGAATCTTGATCTACTTATCTCCGAGACGAAACGTTTGGCTTTTAATGGAAATGCAAGAGAAGTAGATATCGTTAAGATCCAAACTTCCAAAGGTGAAATAGAACGCGGCTTGATAGCTATTGAGAATGGATTGAACTCTTGTCGAATGGAGCTAGGAAGATTGATAGATCGAGACATTCCGGCAGAACCTTTATATGATGCTGTCCCCGATATAAGTTTAGCGAACCTTGATAATGCGGTCAGAGATGATATTCGGTCATTTCAGATCAAGATTGAATCTATCTCCAAAGATCTCAAAGGAATTGAAGCCGAAGAATATCCAGAGGTCTATGCGAAAGGGAATTTAATCTACTCTGACCAAGGTAACGCTAATCCTTATGCTTTCTCACAGCTTGCTGTCGGTGTGAAGATGAATATCTTCGATGGAGGACTTCGAGCTAGACTCAAAAACCGTTAGGAATTGAAAAAAGCGGAACCCGTCCATAATATAGTTTTGGACAACAAAATCATAAAGGGGTTCCACCAATGAAAAATAAAAACACAACCACATCGAATAGTCAATCGAATATTGATAGTTTTCGATCTTTTTTAAAATCAAACATAGAAACTGAAATCCGAAAAAAATCCTTAGAATTTATCCAAGAGATCATGGAAGAGGAAATCGAAGCCCTATGCGGAAAAAGATTTAGCCGTAAAGTAGAAGAAAGTCTAGCATATCGTGCAGGTTCAGAGAATGTTTTTGTTCCAATATTGGGTCAGAAACATAAAATCAAAAAACCAAGAGTCAGAAAATCTGGACAAGAAGTTTTACTAGAAAGCTATGCAAATTTAAAATCCGAAGCAGATCTTGGAGAAATTGTTTTCAAACTGATGGTATCTGGTCTAACGACACGGCGATTTAGAGAATGCTTGAAAGATGTATCTGAGCAACTTGGAGTTTCAAAATCAAAGATATCCAGAGAATTTGTAAATGCTTCTAGAGCACATTTTAACAAACTGAATACGAGAAAATTTCCAGGCAAAGAATTCTTTTCCATTTTCATTGATGGTATTCATGTAGCGGATGAAGTGATAGTAGTTGTATTAGGTGTAGATAAAGAAGGACACAAGCATTTTTTGTCGGTGGTACAAGGCTCAAGTGAACATTCTGAAATAGTATTATCTGCTTTAAGGAAACTACAAGATCGTGAAATTTCACTTACTGAACGGGTTTTGGTTGTCTCAGATGGTTCAAAAGGAATTGAGAAAGGCATTAAGCAATACTTTGGTGAAAACTATGATCACCAAAGGTGTATTTTACATAAAATGAGAAATATAAAAGCGTGCTTGCCCAAAGAATATCATGATGAATTTCAAATTGAATATAAAGCAATTTTCAATTTGAATGAATACTCGAAGGCTAAAGAATCTTTGAAAGCAATGGAACATTGGTTAGGGAATATCAGTGAAACAGCTAAGATGAGTCTGTTAGAAGGTCAAGACAATCTATTGACTTGTCATAGAATCCAATTACCAATCGAAATTCGAAAAACATTTCAATCAACGAATCCCATTGATTCAGCCTTTTCACATCCAAGATTTCAAATGAACCGAGTAAAAAGGTGGCGTAAAAATCGAGACATGACAACACGATGGACAGCAGCTCTCCTATATGCACAAGAGCTTCATTTCAGAAAAGTAAAAGGATACAAAGAAATAGAAAAATTTCTATCCAATTATTTAGCCAATAAAAAAGTAATTGAAGAAAACTTTACAGAGATGAATATATCTTTATCCGCCTAATTGATTTCTAACGGTTTTTGGGACAATCTCGAGGACTTCGGTCAGGGAGGAAGAAGCAAAAAGATGAAGAAATCAATTCTCTAAAAGCCCAATTGGCTGATGCAGTTAGAAAAATCGAAGTAGCGAAGAAAGATGCAGAAGGTAAATTGAAATCAAATATCTATAATCTGGAGAGCATTGAAACTGAACTTTCGAATATTCGAAATAAACGAAACTCAGAGAAGAGTCGATATCTTGCCGGTCGGTCATCTTCCTCGTTCTATTATCAAATGCAGGATCTATATCTTGAGAAAGAAGAGAAATTCAAAGCTTCACAATGGGAATTACTCAAATCGAAAATAGAATTCGCATATACCTGCGGAAATTTTAAGATTCCAGAAAGCGATTGATATCTGATTGTTTACCGAATAACATTAAGATATCCGTTGCTCTAAATTTTTCATTCAAATCTGGAATTCCAAGCAAGATTTCTTCTTCGGAATCTTGCTTACGTTTTTGCAATGGATTTCTGATCATACGTTTAATGGTGATAATATTTAAATTGTATTTCTCTCGAGTTTGCGATTCACCCAGAGTCGTTCCAACCAAAGATGTCGGAACTTTTACTTCAACAATCCTATATTCTTTAGATAGGAAGAGATTCGATAAGATATCATCATGTCGCAACTTTTCCGCCATATTGGTTGCAGCTTTTTCCTCTGGATTGAAAACTTGATCCACACCAATTAAGTTCAAAACTCGCTTTTGCAATGCAGTTTTGTGGCGGGCATAGATCTCTTTGACACCAATTTTCTTTAAAATATCTGCAGCGATTACCAATGTCTCAAAATTCTCAGCCACCGATATCACAACGATATCCATCTCATCTAAACCTTGAGATCTCATTGCCATCTCATCAGTTGCATCCAGACATACAGAAGCTGTTGCGTAATCTTTTACCTCTTCAACTTGTTCTTGCGAATTGTCTATAGCAAGAACTTCATGGCCTTCGAGAAAAAGACGATCAACCAACACTTTACCAAAACTTCCTAGACCGATCACTGCGATTTTTTTTCTTATCATATTAACTCACTACTACATATTCTTTTGGATAGGTATAATTCTTATGTGCGATTGGTTTCGATAATGCAAGTGCAAGGTTGAATACTCCAACTCTTCCCATAAACATAACAATGATTAAATTTATCTTGCCATAATCCGAAAGGTCTGCCGTAAGACCTCTTGATAGCCCAACAGTTGCGTAGGCAGAAACTGTTTCGAAAGCTAGATCTAAAAAACTAAAATCTTCAGTTATAGTAAGAAGAAATATTCCAGTAAAAATAACAAAAAAAGACATTAAAATTGTAGCGGAGGCGCGTGATATGCTCGCTCTTGCAATAGTTCGCTTGAAGACTTCTACATTCTCGAACCCACGAATTTCATTTATAATGTTTAATACAGCGATTGCAAAAGTGGTGGTTTTAATCCCGCCTCCTGTAGAGACAGGACTTGCGCCTACCCACATAAAGAATAGGGAAAAAAATACCATAGTTTCCGACATCAAAGCAATATCAAAAGTATTGAAACCCGCTGTTCGTAGAGTTATTGAGTAGAAGAGAGAATGAAATAATTTATCGAAAAGATTCAATTCTTGTAAGCTCTTATTATATTCAATAGCAAAGCAAGAGAACAATGCTAGAATCCACATAACCAGACTCGAAATTAGTACCAATTTGCTTGTTACTGAAATTCTGACCTTTGGATTATTATAATTCATAGCCTTATCATAGATTTGACTCAAAACTGGAAAACCCAATCCCCCAAGAACAATCATTGCCATTGAACCAGATAACCAAAGTTTGGATTGAAAAATTTCTTTTGTAGCATATCCATCGGAAAACAAGCTAAACCCAGCATTGCAAAAAGAGGAAACTGTATGGAACAAAGATAGAAAGAATCTCTCTTGCCAATCATTGTACAATTCAATCGGAAGATTTGTAAATAATATCATGAATCCAATACCCTCAATACAGAAAGAAAATACCGTTATTCTAGCAAGTAGACTTTTGACTCGACCCAATGAATCCTCGCTTAATAGGTCTTTCATTAGCAATTTATCACTTACGGATGATTTGCCAGTCAGAAAGATTCCAAAAAAACTAGCCAAAGTCATAATTCCTAGTCCTCCAATTTGCATGAGGATTAGCACGATTACTTGTCCTTGAATTGTGAAGACTTCGCTTATGTTTACAGTACTTAATCCTGTTACGCATGTTGCGCTTGCTGCAATAAAAAATAAATCAATAGATGATACCTGTATTTGTAAAGCTTTAGGAAAATGTAATAACAAACCTCCAACAAGTATTATAAATGCAAAGCTTCCAACAAATAGTAATGATGGATTTAACTTCTTGGCTTCATAAAATTTCATGTTCCGGATGATATGTGATAGATTGGAGAATAAAAAGAAAACTTGAGTGATCGAGAGAAAAACCAGGCCAGCCTGGTTGGAACCAATGAACCCGAATCCAATGAATTCAAGAATATCTCTTTCAAAGAATTTCTGAAGTAGAACCAATTGAATGATGACGAATTCTGTTACATGAGTCTTCAGATAGTCAATAAATCTTGAATCAGTAAATACAAATGCAATTATTTCGTAAGATAGAAGATTGAGGATAAGAATTTCCACAACTACGCGAATTGGTTCTTCCCAATCTGTTGGATAATAGAATCCGAATTCTAATAAAAGTATTGTGAAGGATAATAGACCCGATAGAAAATAAAACCAACGACCATATTGTAAAAATTTATGGACATAGTAATTTCTTATCTCTTTTCGCTTTTCTTCCAAATAAATTTGAAGATGGAGAAAAGATAAAAATACTTTATTTTTTAGGATTTTTTTCAATTTTTATCTTGATTGAGTTCAAAAACTATAGACTTCAATACAGAACCTTTATCCGTTTCTTCGTAAGTTGCTCTTGCTGACCAATCGCTTGCAACCGAATACATTTTATATTGTTGGATATAATCATAGGCCTTTAATGAATAGTCGATAATTGTGATTGCAATCTGCAAAGTCATAAATCTTTCTTTTTTTACATTTTGCCTCTCGACTCTTTTAGAAGCAACCAACCATTTATAGACTCGAGAAGATTGGTTTAACGCAACAAGAGAATCAATGTCGATTTTCGCTTGAGGAAGAAAAGCCGTGGTTTTGTTGAAGTTGACAGTGACTTTTTGATTCTTATCTTTAGCATTTTTTAGAACTTCAACCAATTGATAATCAAAGGAATCATCATCCAAGTATTCAAGGGTATCACATCTAGAGTAGATTGTATTGCAAATATCACCAAAACTTTTGTGCACAAAAAAGTATACCAGTATATTATGATTTAATGGGTGATAGAGTATTTTTGCGTTGTAATTTTTCATTCTATCGTAGAGAAAGTAGGATTTCAATTTCTGGTAGATATTAAAGCTTATGGTAAATATATCCAAGAATGTGGATGGGCTCGGAAGAATTTCACCTCTAGTATTGATGTAGTAAGGTTCAAAGGCAATTTTGCCTGAACGTTTGGCAATCTCTCTTAAGTATTCACGAAGAAGATTATTTTCAAGGCTATCAATTTTACTTGGGGATTCTTCTACTTCGACTAGGACTTTACCCACATTCTGTCCAAGAAGATCATATACTTTATCCCATACTTCATCTGAATTTTCATGTTTTAGGAATAGTGAAATACAATTTGTATCTTCACAATTGATCTGTTCGATGTAAGCAGGATTATCTATGGAAGGAAGATCGGATGTGAGAATGATTTCGGTTTCTGCCTTAAGGGAAAAGCCAACCAAGAATAATATAAATAAGCTAAAAGTTATAAATTTATGAAACCAATATCCAAATTTTATGTAAGAATCAATCGAATTGTTTCTAAAAATTATACACACGATTTAATTCTTCTCAATTTATTATTCACTTTCATATTCATCTCTAGATTAGAGCGGAGACCATCTTAATTTCAGCAATCTGATTTCTGAAATCAATCTATTTTCCCAAATATATGAATATTTTTTTCTTTAAACCTGGATAGAATCCTATCGATTTGATTCTAGATGCAAGAAATTCGTTCTAGATTGTTTGTTATGCAGGAGGGAATTTTCTTTCTTACCGAACCGGGTCTGGTTTCTGAGTTTCATTCCCATTATGCGATTTCTATTATTTTGAGTTTAGATAATTCTTTTACCATTGAAACCCTTGATAAGACAACATCCGATTGTCGATTTGTGATTCTTGGATCGAATGCAAAACATAAATTGATAGCATTGAATTCAAAAATTGTTGTTATCCAATTAGATCCTCACCAAGAAGAAGCAGTTCCCCTTTCGAACTGGGTTAAAAAGGCAACCATCCATCATCTATCAAGAGAGAGAATTTCTCAGTTTATACCGGATCTTGAATCAGTTCTTAATCAAGGAACTGATTGCAATCAGATTGAAATTATTTTCCATAAGATTCTTCAACTATTAGGATCTGAAAAGAGGAGAAATAAAATCATTGATCCGCGAATCAAAAAGTCAATGGATTTTATAAAATCTAATTTACTGGAGCCAATGACTGTAAGAAAACTTTCTGACGCAATTGGATTGTCAGAAACAAGGTTCATGCATATTTTTAAGCAAGAAATAGGGATACCTGTTAGGCGATATGTATTATGGCAGAGAATCAATGCTGCAATAAAAAGTTTACAAAGTGGTGGTAATCTTACAGAAGCTGCGTATGCTGCTGGTTTTTCTGATCAATCTCATATGAGCAGGACTGTAAAAGATATGTTAGGTGTTCAGCCGTCATTGATTTTCCAACCAGCCAATCATATAGATATTCAATTTTGCGAAGTGAGAGAATCTTGAGTAGAGATGTAAATTCAATGAAAAAGAGCTCTAGTTAAAGAGCTCAATTCTTGATCCAACTAACAAATAGTCGATTCTTTTGTTAAGTTAAGCAGCTACTTGTTTGGAAAAATCTTTGTATTTGCCTCGTTCTTTAAGGACAGTTTTTACTTGTTCTTCTAATTCTTTTCTGATTCCAAGTGCAAAGCATACATCGGCAATTACAAATAAAGGAGCCGACACGACAGCTTGAAATAAATTATCGAAAAGAGCAGGTCTACTTTTTTCGTATACAAAATGTCCGTAAAACTGAGTTCCCCATCCTGAGATCTGAGCAATTGCAAAAATTCCCCATACAACATTAGATTCAAGGTTCAGCGATAGCCAATTAGCTGTGTATAGTAAAATCCCAAGAATCACTGTGGAAGCCAAAGCAAATTTTAGATCCAAACTAAAGTAGTATCCCAACACAATTGCAGTGAATACCATCGATAAGGTAATTGTAAATTCCCCTATCGTATATAAATTCACCCAACTTGTAACAATCAGCAGACTGAAAAAAATTGCCGGGACACCAAAAATATGAATCATAATATTTCGACGTTCTTGGTGATAAGCTGAGTAAAAAGCCATTTCATTTGCGAATCTCATAAAATCCTCCTCAATAATTAGAATAAGAATACCACAAATCAGATTTTATACTTGAAAGAATCTGCTGTTTTCGTAATTTTTTTGTATCAATGAACAAAAAACGTTTCAATCGGGGTTTTTTTTATGATCTTCGGCTCCAAGAAAATATTCACAAACTTTCCAAATTCGTCCTCACCTTAATCGCGATGGTGATGATTTATTCCATCACTTTTCACTTTATTATGCTATGGGAGGGCAAACAGTTTTCTTGGATTACAGGAACTTATTGGACACTGACCACAATGTCTACTTTGGGATTCGGTGACATTACTTTCCAATCTGATGTGGGCAAAATTTTTAGCCTTGTCGTTCTATTGTCAGGAATGATCTATCTATTGGTACTTTTTCCCTATACTTTTCTTACTTTTTTTTATAATCCACTTATTGAATTTCAGAATAAATTTCGAGTTCAGAAAACTGCTCCTTCGGGAATTCAAAATCATATCATAATAGTAGGATTGGATTCCGTTGCTGAATCGTTTATCGAAAAATTAGAATATTATGGATATAAATATCTATTAATGGCAGATACCATTCAGAAGGCAAAAGATTGGAAAGACATGGGATTTGAAGTTCTTCATGGATATCCTGATGATCCCCTTGCCTACGAAAGAGCAGCCATTGGTTCAGCGATTATGGTTTTTGCTAATGCAGAGAATGAGAAGTTAAACACAGCAATTGCGTTTACAGCACGTGAAATTAATACTGAGATAGAAATAGTAACCAACGTACAAAACTTGAATTTCTTGGACATTTTGTATCTTGCTGGCTGCAAAAGCACTATAGAGATTACAGAAACCCTCGGTAAATCATTCAGCAAAAGATGTATATCTAGAGATCATTATATAGCTGAAATCGGAAGATTCGACCAACTCGTAGTTTGGGAAGTTCCTGTTTTAGGATCAGAGTTATGTGGGATAAAAGTATCTGAAGCTATTTCAAAGCTAAAGAATTTATATTTGGTTGGTATATGGAAAAGAGGCAAATTTATTTTACCCGAACTTACAGATATTATTGAATCCAACAGCATATTGATTGTTACAGGTGCCGAAAAGGATATGACCAATATCAATAGTTTATTTGAACCAGAACATTTTCAAAATTCAAAAGTGCTAATCATCGGATGTGGAAGAGTCGGACGAGCAACTGCAAGACATCTCGATCATTTGGGAGTAGATTATAATATTCTAGATAACGTGCCAGAGAGAAAATTGAAAGCTATTTCCGAAGGCATAAATATTGAAGATCGATTTATATTAGGAGATGCTTCCATAGCAGATGATTTGGAAAGGGCCGGTTTAAACAAGGCATCAACTGTTATTATTAGCACTCATGAAGATTCTTCGAATATTTTTCTTACTGTTTACTGTCGTAAACTCAATGAGAATGTTCTAATTTTGAGTAGAGCCAATTTGGAACGAAACGTCTCCACGCTGCATCGCGCTGGAGCTGATCTTGTTATTTCTTATTCTTCAATTGGTGCTATGCTTTTGCTGAATATAATTAGAAAATCCAATAATATTATGCTTGAGGAAGGCTTGGAGATTTTTAGAATTCCGATTCCAGCCGCTTTAAAGCTCAAGACAATTGCCGAAATGAATATTAGAAAGCGAACAGATTGTTCTATTATTGCTTTGTGTCAAGGCCATCAGTTGATTGAGTCTTTGCCACCAATCCATGAGCCATTGCCTGCAGAGGGAGAAATCATATTGATTGGCTCCCCCTTAGCAGAGAAAAATTTTATGGATACATTCGCAGATAAAAAATAATTTATTTATAGGTCATCTGCAGGATTGGGTTGATTGGCAGGCTTAGCAACTCCAACTAATAAGCTAGAGAATTCAGTGATTTTCCAAGCACCTTTAGAATTCACTTTTGTTGATACAGGTCTTGCCGAACTTGCTCCAGAACATGGAACGAAGAGCTTGATTGCTCCCTTGCTAACTTCACCACTATATCTATTCGCTGTTAGGTTGAAAGTGTAGGGTGGTGGGGACGGAGTGTACCCATTCTGAGTGCTGGATCCTGGAAGATATGACCCTGGCAGAGCTGGGTTCTGAGAAAGTTGTCTTTTGACCAGATCCATTGTACTTCTAGAAACATTGAAACCTTTGTAACCTTTTCCGCTTGTATCTTGGCTGAGACTTCCTGAATCAAGAATCAGAACCAGAGCCTTTCTACCATCTTCTTCGTTTTTTACAAAAATATCTAGTGCAGCAATCAATGAAACAACCGCGCCTTGTGGGTTTGAGGAATTCTCGGTTCGGAATACATCAAATTCTGCTAAGTTTGTTGGCCAAGAATTTACAGTAAGATCGTAGTTTCCCTCTTGAGAAAAAATCGGTGTAGTTATTGCAAGAATTGCAAGTACGGAAAGTAGTTTTTTCATGTTCAAGCTTCCTAATGAATCATTTAAGAGATCGGTATATCCTAATTTACCTATCCTTTATTTGTCAAGAAAATACTGGACTAGTAATAACTCACGATTCCCATATTTGGAAATTTATTGCCTATGCTGCTAGGCCCAATAAGCGAAGCAACGGATTGATATCTGGATCTTTTCCATAAAATTTTCGAAACAAATCCATAGCTGGTTCCGAACCACCTTTAAATAAAATATTTTCACAATAGGACTCGCTCAATTTGGAATCAAAAATTCCATTGTCTACGAAACGAAAGAAAGCATTAGCACTCAAAAGTTCCGCCCATTTATACGAATAGTATCCGGCAGCATAACCACCAGCGAAAATATGCGAAAAGCCGTTCTGAAATTTATTATAAGCTGGTGGAATTAGAACTGCAACTTCCTTGCGAACAGAATCAAGAATTTTCTGAACACCTTCCTCGTCTGGACATTCCTTATGAATTTTTAAATCAAAAATTGCAAATTCAAGTTGTCTTACAACTCCCATAGCCGATTGAAAATTCTTAGTATCGATTAATTTTTGTATCATTGAATCGGGAATTGGTTCACCGGTTTTATAGTGATATGCAAAAAACTTTAGTGCTTCTCTCTCGTATGCAAAATTTTCCAAAAACTGAGACGGAAATTCAACAGCATCCCATTCCACACCATTGATTCCACTTACAAATGGTTCTTCTATAACGGTCATTAAATGATGAAGCGCATGTCCCATTTCGTGGAAAAAAGTTACGACATCATTATGCCTTAATAGGGAAGGGTTATCAGGTAAAGATGGTGGAAAATTACCAACTATAAATGCTGTAGGTAAAATTGTTGTACCATCAGTTTTGTGACGCGAATGCCAGTTGTGCATCCACGCTCCACCTTTTTTGTCTTGCCTCGCTTCCAAGTCAACATAGAGTCTCGCAAAAGGGCTGTTATTTCTTGAAAGTTCAAAAACTTGAACTGTTGGTTCCCAGACATCGACATTGATCAATTTGAATTGAATTCCAAGTAGCTTCTCTAAGAATTGGAATCCACCTGCAACTAATTTTTCCTTTTCAAAGTAGGGTCTATATTCTTCTTCATTGAAATGCAAAGTCTCTTTTTTAAGAAGCTCCGAGTAGAAAGCCACATCATGAGATTCTAATTTGTCCAATCCTTTGGATGATGCGAAAACTTGCAATTCACGCAATTCTTTCTCAGCTAACGGTCTTGCTTTGCTCGCAAGCCCATTCAAAAAATCCAAAACAGATTTTGTTGAGTCTGCCATTTTTACCGCAAGTGAATATTCAGAATAATCGGAAAATCCAAGCAAGCTAGCTAATTCCTTTTTTAATTGGAGTATCTCTTCGATGAGAGCACCATTCTGCGGAGCTCTTGTTGTATACGCTCGGTAAAGTTCTTCACGAATAGATCGATTGGGTCCATAAGTCATGTAAGCCATATAGCTTGGGATTTGTAAGGTAAACTTGTATTGATTGTCGCTTACTGTAGCCGCTCGTAAGTCAGATTCGGGAATTCCTTCCACATCTTTTGGATCCGTGATTATTTTTTCATAGCTATTGGTTGCATCTAGAATATTTTGAGAGAATTGATTAGAACATTCTGATAATCGAATATTTATGGCTTTTAGTCTATCTTTTTGTTCGCTAGGCAAGTCAACACCGCTCAGTTTGAAGTCTCGAATTCCATCATTCAATACTTTTAAGCGAGCCTGATTGAGTTTTGATACGTTCTTTGTTAGTGCAGATTCATAGGCAGCGAGAATTCTCTTGTCTTGAGATAGAGTAGTGTAATAATCAGATATGATGGGAAGTAGTTCAGTATAAATCGCTTGTGTTTCTTTCGAGTTTTTGACGGAATTGAGGTGAGAGATCTCAGTAAATATTACATCAAGATCATGATTCATTTTCTGATAGGGAACTAGAAAATTTTCGTAATCGATTTGGTCTAAGGCAAGTAGTCTTTCTAATTCATCTTTATTGGACTTAACTTTATCCAAGAAGTTAATTTTCTTGTTATCTAAATTGTCTGATCTAAACTCTGGAAATGACATAAATATCGACCTCTAGATTCATTAAAAAATTGTATTGATGTCTGTAAAATTAAAATCCATACTGAGTTAAAAATTAGTTTTGAGCGAGTATTTATAGATTGGAAGTCTAATGATTGAATGGAAGATTATGAACGCAAACGAATTGTAATTTTTGATTCCGACTGTAATTTATGTAATTTTTTTGTGAACTTTTGTATAGAACGCGATCCTGATTTCAATTTACATTTTGCGCCGATTCGTTCTCCACTCATTCAAGATATTTTACTTAACATTGAGCCAAGGAAAAATCTTACTGGAATCGACATAGAAAAACTCAGAGCCCTAAATCCAAGCACGGATCCAACAACAATTCTTTTCTATGAAGATGGATTTTTATACTCCAAATCGCATGCAGTATTCCGAATTGCAAATCATCTAAATGGAATTATACGAATATTGAAATTTTTCAGATGGATACCTGATTTTATCACAAACACAATCTACTATCTTGTCGCAAAATATCGATACAGATTGTTCGGCAGATCTTCGACATGTCGAATCCCTCAGCCAGAAGATGGAATTCGGTTTATTGATTGATTAATCAGTCAATCCTTATCCTGTTTCAAGATATATGAAATCAAAAATTGAAAAAACTAGAATAGGAAGAATTTCACTTTACTTTCTTTGCAGATACAGTTTCTCTCTTACCAAGCAAAGGATATTTTTGTTAAAACTGGAATGGAATCTGGATGGTCATCGAGCTTCAATAAGCATGATGCAGTGTTAGAAAAATTAAATATATAATTTGGAGAACGTTTATGCAAAGAATAACACCTTTTTTATGGTTCAATCAAGATGCCGAAGAGGCAGTGAATTTTTATACAAAACTATTCTCCAATTCCAAAATTGGTAAAAAATCTTACTATGGCAAAGAAGGTTTTGAACACCATCGTATGCCTGAGGGAACTCTGATGATTGCCGAATTTGAATTAGATGGATTGCGATATACATCAATCAATGGTGGACCGCGATTTCAATTCAATCCCAGTATTTCATTTATGGTGATATGCGAGACAATTGAAGAAATTGATGAACTTTGGAAAAAACTTTCCGAGAATGGATCCATAATGATGCCAATCGATAAATATGAATGGAGTGATCGCTATGGTTGGCTGTCTGATCGTTATGGACTTTCTTGGCAGCTATTCTTGGGCAAAGTGGAAGACGTAGGTCAGAAGATTACACCGAGTTTTTTATTTACCGGTTCTGTTCATGGAAAAGCAGAAGAAGCAATAAATTATTTCACGAAAATATTTTCTAATTCCAAAATTGATGGAATATGGCGTTATGCGGCAGGTGGACAAGATCCAGAAGGAAGTATCCAACATGCACAGATTCAATTGGATGGAAGTAAGTTCAATTTTTCAGAGAGTGTTCTCGAATATGATTTTGGATTCAATGAGTCTATATCGTTCGTTGTCAACTGCAAAAGTCAAGAAGAGATTGACTACTATTGGGAGGAGCTCTCTAAAGGCGGTAATCCTAAAGCCCAGCAGTGTGGTTGGCTAAAGGATAAGTTCGGAATATCTTGGCAAGTTGTTCCCACAATCCTTTCTGATATGATGTCAAAAGGTAATAGCGAGCAGGTGCAAAGAGTCTCTTCAGCCTTCTTACAGATGAAAAAATTTGAGATTGAAGCTTTACAGAAAGCTTTCGATGGCGAATAATTTCTGGATCTAAATTAAAATATACATTGTCGAGTTTTTGCGATATTTTCTCGTCAATCAGAAGTATATTCAATGTTAAATGTCATAATCTGTAGACCATTTTCAAATTGTTCTGAATTTTCTAACTTCAACTTCGGAATGGGGATTTTCCAAAGTCAGATTGTTGGAAAAAATAGTATGCTTCATATGTGGGTATGCTTTCTGTCCAGGCTCCAATCCGTATTTATAGCCAAATTCATAGGTATTCTTCCCCATTATTACTGTATCATAAATATATTTACTCAATAACGGATGTATTCACATCAGATATGAATTTTATTATTTCCTTATACATTTGCGTTCTTCCGGGTTCTTCATAGGGAAGATGTCCCGCACCGTCGAGTAGTATCACTCCCTTAGTAGACTTTAATTTGTCATAAAATTCTTTACTAAGTTCGTAAGGTGTCCAAGGATCTAAGCTGGGATGAACCATTAGAACTGGACATATTGTAAAGTCTTCTGGATTTATTTCAGGAGAATACGACATGAAAGTACGCAGAAATCTCATTGATACTTTACCACCACCAGCGTAAGGATCCGTTTCAAATACCTCTGAGAAATCAGGATCATTGGTGATCAATTCCATTTTGCTAAGATACCTTATTGGAAGATGAATTGGATCCGTTAGCCAATAAAATATTGAGTTCAAAGGAATTCCAATGCGACTCAAGAATAGATTGGATGAAGCAGCATCTTTTACTTTCGGATCTCTCAAGTCTGCAAGTGTAGTAACAATCAAGCCATCTAATTGTTTATTTCTTGCAGCTGCATGGTATGATAGCATACCGCCAATACTTAGACCGAATAGATATAACTTCTGACCATGTATTCTTTCTTTATCCATGAGGTCGGAAAGTAGTTCAACCCAATCTTCATACTTGGTTTTTGCGTCGGATGGAACTACTGTTAAGCCATAACCGGGAAAATCTGGTGAAATAATATCACAATTTGTATCCGTCAAAAGCGGAACTGCGATTGGCCCAAGCACTCTTCCATTTCCCCCAGCTCCATGAACCAAAATGATTTTACAATCTGCATTTTTTCGAATATATCTGTCCAAGTGAACTGAGTGATTCTTCCATGCCCAGTATTCTTCTCTTGGAAGCAAATCAGCTTTGTATTTCATGGACTCAGGTAAAAATCTTTGATATCTATGCCAATGTTCCGTTTCTAAATAGCTACCACCTCTTTCTTTGGGGAAGCTCGCACATTGGTTAAACATAACAAATAAGACGAAAGCGAAATAATAATGGAAAAAAGGTTTTTTATTGTGATTCATATTTAAATAATAGAATGGAAGGCAGAAGTTTTCTGCAAGCCTGATCTTGTTAAGAGATGAATAGTTGAGCAGTTATAATTTTACAGGTGTATAATAATGTCAGATAAAATAGAAAAAAATTACAATATAATCATGGAATCTTTTATAAAACTTTTAGATAGCAAATCTTATGATCGTATTTCTATTCAAGAAATTGCCAAACTATCTAGTATGACTAGAGTAAATTTCTACAATTATTTTATTGATAAAGATGATTTACTTTGGAAAACATTTAAATATCTATATCTTGAGGTAGAGGAAAAAGTTGAAAAGCTTGATCCCATAACGCATTTGAGTGAAGGCAAGCCTCTAACTTTTTATTACTTCGAATGGATCAAGAAATACAGATACTTTTTTAGATCACTTTTTGTTAATGGGATGCCATATTCCTTTCAAGCGAAGTTCTTGGACTATATCCGTGATGAGAGTTTTAGAACTCATGAACAATTAAGAAGTCGTTACGCTGGTAAAATTCCGTATATTCGTATCAATCAATATTTGACAGGTGCATTGTTCAATTTTACTAGAGAGTTATTAACTGAAGAAGAAGATTGGGACTCACTTGCGCTGAGTCAATTTTTTACAAATTTGGCACTACCAGGAATATTGAGTCAACTGAATCCAAATAAAAACGTATGAGCTGCTATATTATTTTTAAACATCATTCGAGTATGGATTTAAAAATTGTCGTTTCCAGAAAATATTTCGGTCAATTTTTGACAATTCTGCTTCGTCGCATACATCATTCCAATTTTTTTCGATTGATGATTTTATCGTTTGTATAAGGTCTTTTGCTTTTTGAGTAGACAAGAGAAATTGCGGAGCAGCTTTCAAGCATGTACTGAGTTTACTTTCTCGATTATTTTTATGAATTAACATTGCCTGTGAGACTTCATTACCAGATCGAGGTTGCGGGCAGATGTCATAGGCTGGAGTAAGTTCCAATTGTTTTCCGTCCCAAAAAGCGGCATGGTTTCGGGCATGATCATCTGTATTTCCTACAAGAACATTTAGAATTAATCTCTTAAATAATTCTTCTAGTGTTGCTTTAGGTTTTATAAATCTAAATCTAATGATTTCGGCTAATTGTTCATAGCTAGTATATCGAGCCATCATTTCATCTAAGCCAAATAAAGTAAGTGCAGAGACTAATGATTTGCGAGCCCACCCTAACCCTACTTTGTATCTATCAAATCTTTCAATCAATAGAACATCTTTATTTAGAATTTTTTGAAGGTATACTTTGGCTACCTTGATGCCAGAAATTTCAGCCAGTTTCATAGCAATAAATTCTGACTTTACAACACTATAAATATCACTTGCTGAAGAAAATTTAGCTATTAATTTGCGTTCATTCCATTCGATCAAGGCTTTTGGCCTTGCTCCTCCAATTGAGGTGCCATGAAATAATGCTAGATCTAATTCTTGCGAAAGAGGAAGTCCGTCCTCAACTCGTTTTACAGATTCTATTATTTCTTCTAGGTCTTGGCTTACACTGAATCTTGGAATATAATGAGTTGGTGATGATTGAAAATCCAAACAACCAATCCGATCAGATCCTGATTCTAATAAATAAGTCAGTTCGTCTATCATGACCGTATCATAAGATTTTGCCTTGGATCCAAATTTTCTATTTAGCAGCACTCTTCGACCCCAGGCATCTGGTGATGCATCTCGAATGCAGCCAGGCATATGCAGTCCAGGTTGTAAAGATATTTCTCCTCTCGACAAAGGAAGCTCAGGAAGATAAATAGGGATATACTTTTTATCTGTTAAACTAAGTTCAAGATAGCTTTTTCCATAATTAAATATATAACTACCGTTATGTGATTCTAGTCTTCCGGCAACAACAGGTTCTAAAGAATCTTCTAGCCATATCCAAACAAAAGCTTCATCCGGTTGATTTATATGTTTTTTAGAAATCTTCATAAACCTTTTTTTCTTTTTTTACAATTCGCTTCGGTAGAAGGTTCAATATTTTTTTAGAATCTTGCGATAGCTCCATTAAAGATTTTGGATTATTATCAGCAAGCAGTTGGATTCCGACTAAGAAAGCGATTTCAAAAACTGTCCCTATACGACTGCCTGGGTCTCCTTTTTCAATTTTCTGCAATGTTGCCCGAGAAATTCCAGCCCTTTGGCAGAGTTCAGATTCGCTCATTTTTTTGTTTTTTCGATAGATTCTAATTGTCGATCCAAGATAGCTAAGCGCATATTCTGTATTTTTTGAATGGATCTTGCTTAGTTTCATAAAAGTTTCCCCTAAATATGACTATTATAATAGCCTTAAGATAGTCAAATGGATAGAAATATAGTCATTTTGTGAGTAAAGTAAATCTTTGTCAATAGGAATATTGACAAAGCCCAATAGTAAAAGCAATGAATTGCATTCGATTGATTTTCTCTTTATGTCATTCGAGTATGGATTTAAAAATTATATTACAATTTGATCCATAAACTTTTAAGTTTCGATCAAATAGTAATTTACTCCGGCATAGCGAAAGTATGATTTTATATATTCAGATTTGGTATCCTCAATAGATCTAAGTCGTGACTTTACGCTTGATTCATCGAAACGTATTTCTTTGTCCATCTTATGATAGAAGAAGCAACGATAAGGGATGCTACCATTATCTATTTTTAAAATGCATAAATGGGTGGGTTCTGCAAAATCACTATCAGGATCCAATCCGAATGATTTACCAGGATGAATTTCGTATCTCTTGTTACCGACTACTACGGATCCTTTGCTTGGATTTACATTTAAGATCGTTTTTCTAGGTTTTTTTGGAGCAATAAAATTTACTCCACGATAGGTGAATGTAAAGAATGATTTTTTATCTTTGAGATCTTGGAATTTTTTTGCATCTGATTGAGTTGACGGATTGAGAGAGCTCGCTACTTTCTCGATACTTCCTTTTAGAAGGCTATCTAGAAAATCACTACTTTCGTTCTCATCTATTTTATCAAGTAGCTTATAGATGAAGTCAAATTCCTTCTTCTCATAGCCATGATTTTCTTTTAGATCATCAATTTGAAGGCTCAAACGACGAGTTCTATGTAAAAAGAAATAGGCTTTTCTTTTGATAGCGATCTCTTCCATCAATTTACTGTTAGCTCGAGCATTATCCAATATTTTGCTCGCCTCAAAGATTAGCTTCTCATATGCTTCGAGATCAATTTTTATTTGAAACTTCTTCTCGAAGAAGAGCCTAGAATCTTCAATTCGAGAATTGGATTTTGCCATATCAGTTTGCGAATTTCCTTAACTTGACAGAAAGAATAATTCCAACAGCCATCATTGACATGATCATATGACTTCCACCATAACTCATAAATGATAGTGGAACACCCGTTACAGGCAATAAACCAATTACAATTCCGACATTGATTGCTAGATGGAAAAATATTAATGCAACAATTCCCGATGCTAATAGGGAACCAAAT
Organism: Leptospira sp. GIMC2001; assembly: GCF_028462125.1. Taxonomy (NCBI): domain Bacteria; kingdom Pseudomonadati; phylum Spirochaetota; class Leptospiria; order Leptospirales; family Leptospiraceae; genus Leptospira; species Leptospira sp. GIMC2001. Next base: position 756,838 of record NZ_CP115468.1, read on the forward strand.
CTATCTTTACTTTCGAAGCTTACCTGTAGTCCCCGCAAAGGAATAGACATGAGAAAAAACAATAGAATTACAGATCCAAAAAATCCCGTCTGTTCTGCCCAAGAAGCAAATATAAAATCTGTTCCTGATTCGGGAACATGGGGAAATCTTCCCTCAGTCATCTCGCCTTTCATTATACCTTTTCCGAAGAATTTACCGGATCCAACTGCGGGCTTGGAGGCTCTCAATTGATAGCCAGCACCTTGTTTGAATTTATCTGGATTCAAAAATGCTGTTAGGCGGACAACTTGGTTTTCTCGAAACGGAATGGTTTTATAAACTACAACTGAACTCAGAATAGATATACCCAAAATTCCGATCGGAATGTAATAAGTACGAATTTTCTTGAGACCCCTTGCAATGTTTACAAAAATCATAATTGCAGAAATCAAAATCAAAATCACCCCAGCGCCAATGAGTATTTTCTGATTGTATAGAATCTGAAACATGATAGAGCCTTGTTCGTTGATTACAGTTTCTACAATTTCACGAAGGGATTGTAAGATTCTCGGATCTTCAAGTCCAGTTTTCTCAGTTCCTATTCCTAAAGTACGTCCTTCCAGAATAGGCCATATTTTACCTTTTGCTTGAGATACAAGCGAGAGTAGATCAGTTTTTTGTTCTTTACGTAAGAATTCCAATACATCTGGGAGAAGTGTGAGCTTGCTATATTCAATATACATAGGAATTCCAAGAGATATTCCACCTAACGCAAGCAAGGAACCAATATGCAAAATATCCGCGCCACCAAGAAATAGCATAGCAAATAGAATGGGAAGAAAAGATACTGCAGTTCCAAAGTCTGGCTGCAATAGAATGAAAAACATTGGAATCAATACGATAACAAAAGGTATAATCAAAGTTGATAGCTTTTTCATATCCTTTTCTCGGAGCACAAGGTATTGCCCTAATAATATAACAGTCGCTAGCTTGGCAAATTCTGATGTTTGCATACCAACTGGACCGAGTCTAATCCATGATCTAGCGCCTCGTCCTTCTGGTAGATAACCAATCCCAGGAATTAACGTAGCTATGAGAAGTATCAGAGCAGCCAGATAAATAAAAACAGCATAACTTCCGATCAATTGGTAATTGATCCTTGCCATTAGATACATGAAAGCAAGTCCAATGATTCCATAAATCATCTGCTTATACCAGCGACCTGGTCCGTCACTTATATTTGCTTCTTGAGTATAAAGGGTTAATACACCACAACAAACTACAAATATAACGGAAAATATCAAAAAATAATCCAATTTCTCACTATTACGATCAGCCATTATATTTCTGTCTCCTCTGTGTCAATTGGAGTTTCCTCTTTCATGATTTTGCCGCGCCCACGGTCAGATTTGGGAAAAGAACCTGGAGGAAATGCGGCTTTAAATACTTCACGTGCAACAGGGGCAGCTCCAGCAGATCCACCCACTCCAAATTCTACGAAAACTCCAACTAGTACTTGTTTGTCGGGTGGGGCATTGGCTGGTGCATATCCCATAAACCAAGCGTGGTTTGTTCTAGAGGCACCACGTCTCCTTGTCTGTGCAGTTCCCGTCTTACCCGCAACTTCTGGCATATTCGGTTGATTCATTACATAGGATGCTGTTCCTGATATACCAACTAATTCTAATCCGTATTTTATAGCTTCGACTGTTGATTTTTTGAGTGGAATATCGCGGATTACTTTTGGTTCTGTTCTCTGGATGATTGAGTTATCAATTGGATTACGAACTTCGGATACAATAAATGGTTGGTAAACTTTTCCACCATTGACGATTGCTGAATAGAAGAGAGTGATAGAAATTGGGGTTGTCGAAATAAATCCTTGACCTATCGATAAATTGATTGTATCTCCGTCGAACCATTTCGTTCCGTATGTTCTCTTCTTCCATTCTGAGCTTGGAATAAATCCAACTGTTTCACCAGGAAGATCAATTTCGGATTTTTTATCCAAACCAAAAAGTCTTGAGTAAGATAGAATAGATTCGGAGCCCAGTTTATATCCTAAATTATAGAAATAAACAGAGCAAGATTTCTCAATTGCATGTGCTAAATCATTCGTTCCATGACCACGATTCTCCCAGCAGCGAAAGACTTGGTCTGGAACACCTGCAAATGTTGACTTGAGTGTAAATTTACCATCACAATGGAATTCTGTAGAAGGATCATATTGGATTTTATGTTCGCTCTCTAAAGCTGCTAAGGCAACTAACGTCTTATAAGTTGATGCGGGTGGAAATTTGGATTGAATTGCTAGATTAAGAAGACCCTTATTATCAATGACTTGTTTATAATGATTGATTCTCTCTTGGCGATTTTTTCCGGACAATATGTTCGGATCAAAACTTGGATTGGACGCAAGAGCTAAAACTTCACCCGTTGTCGGTTTGATTGCGATAACAGTTCCTCTTGTTCCTTTTAGAGCTCTGTAGGCTGCGATCTGCATTTCTTGATCAATAGTGAGAATTAAATTATTTCCAGATTGTGCATGTTCAATGATACGTTCTTCTTCGATATTGCCCTCAGTTGATCTTTTCTGAATTCGATATCCATCAGTTCCTCTAAGAATTGTATCGTATACACTTTCCAATCCACCTTTACCAACATATTGGTAAGATTTTATATCCTTGTCGAGTATATCTTCTCTGTTAGGTTTACCAAGATATCCGGTAACATGGGCAAGGGCTGGACCCATATTATAAATCCTTGTAGGTGAGGGAACCATCTGAACATATTTATTGATATTATCAAAAACAGAAATACGTTCTTGTTGTGCCTTAGAGATTCCTTCCAATAGAATAAATGGTTCTCTAGATCGAATTTTTCGAACCAAACGGTCTTGTTGTAATTCTTTTTCGTAGTAGGACTTAGGTATGGAAAGGTATTTGCAGAATTCTTCAATGAAGGCACGAACACGCTTCGGATCATTCTTAAGTAGATTCGTATTGAGGATTAGATCAAGTGCTGCAGAATTGGAAACTAACGGATTACTTGTCTCAGGCGTGAGAAAATTCCTATCGTATATCTGACCTCGTGCTGCAAGAATGGATTCCGACTTTCGTACAAATCGTTCAGCTTTAATAGCGTTCTCAGATCCTTGAATCAATTGAAGATTCACCAATTGGAGAATGAATATAAAAAGTGTTATAACAACAAGCCCAGAGAAGAAATACAATCTATTTCGAAAAGATGCTTCCAGTTTGTGTTCGCTGGAGGATCTTGAGTAATTCATACTTTACCCTCATCTGGGTCTAGGCGATAGATCCAGGTCAGTAAGAAGAACAAAACGGGAGATAGAATACTTGTATATATTGTTGTCGATAGGAAAGAATAATTCGCATTATCGTGAAAGAAAATACTGAACATAATATACAATATAATTCGACTCAGTAAGGTGAAGACAAAAGTATAAATCGTGATAGACAGATAATTTTCATTGTACGCATTTTTCGTGAATCTACCAATCGCATAACCTAGGATAGAATATGTGAACGAATGGAGTCCTATCTTATAATAGATTACTTGATCGGCGCCTGTTTCTCCACCTAATCCAGAATCGGTTAGCAATCCACCGAGAAATCCAACCCATATTCCATAGAATGAACCTTTTCGGAGTGCAAAGAAAATTACAAATACCATCATGAAGTCTGGCTTAAAGGATCCACCTAATTCAAATATATTGGAACCATTCAGAAAATGGCAGAGAAAAATTCCTAAGCCAATAATTAGTTTTTCAAAAATCATGGATTGTCACCTCCTGATTCCACCTTGGGAGTCGGGGCTGGTTCAGAACTATTCTCAGGTTTATCAACGGGTTTTGTGGTTCCTGAGGTGGTTGCTGGTTTGGTGGTCGTTCCGCTATTGGGCTTAGAGCCTTGAGTGGAATTTTGTCCGCTTGAATTGGTTGTCCCGTTTGTGTTAGTTGCACCATTCGAGTTTGGATTCAACTTCTGTTTCTCGAGAGCCTTTTCCTTTTTGCGCTCATCTTCGGGATAATTGAGTTCACCTAGATAAGGATTGTCGATTTTGATGGATCTTTCCGCTGGCCATTCTTCAATCCATCTATCAGGATTTTTCTTAAGAATTGTAACATATTCTAATTTATCAAATTGCACAAATGGTTTCAAATAAGCAGTCTTAAATGATCCTTCCCTTGGGCCTTCTTCTGTTATGATACCAACAGGAATTCCTTCCGGAAAAACTCCAGACCCACCAGATGTATACACCGCTTTACCGATTTTGCTATAGCCTTCTGGCATGACAGTACTATGTGGACCGGGTGCAGATGCGGGTCCCATTGGAAAAGATCCGAATACTTTTGGATCGATTACAATTCCTGAGTCAATAAATTCTAGAATGGCTTCTGTTCCTTTGCCTGAATTGCCCGAAAGACTCGCCCATAGGGAAGTTCCAGGAATTGCAACACCCATGGAAAAGTTGGAGTTGATGATTGGTTGCACAACGGCCGTGGAAGTTCCAACGGCAATTACTTTACCGACAAGTGCTTCAATGAATCGTCCTTTGTCATCTAATGTTCTTGTGACGACAGGCATATAGGCTTGGATTCCTGAACTAGATCCTTTGTCGATAATGATCGTTCTGTAAATTGTATTCAAACGAACAGATAGAATTTCTGCTCGGACGGTTGGGAAATCTGTCCTTGGAACAAATGTTAGTTCACGGCGAAGGACGCTGTTTTCTGATTTGAGGCGCTCCAATTCTTGATTCAATTTGTAATAGTCTTCCATTACATTGAGGCAAGAATCTCTTTCTTCACGTACTTTTTCGAAGGACTCTAACTTTGTATAGGCGCCTTTGAATAGACCACCGAAAGCATCCAGCGATCCAGAGAAAAAATCTCCAACACGTTGAAAGCCTGCAATACCACTGACTAGAAAATTGCCGTTCCAGACGAGAGAAGTGATAGAGAATACTGTTACAAAAAGGAGTGAGGCGAATTCTCGATTTTTAGCTATTTTTTCCCAAAGCATAAGATTTATGTCTCATTATTTCTAGTTTCCCTAAAAAGGAAACACTATTTTAAAGGAATACCCATTTAGATATCGATATTCTCAGATTCAAGCTGTTGTGACTTTATTCGTAAAGAAGAAATTTCCCCAACGTCAGATGCTTCTGACATTGGGTGTGGATTATGGGATTTAACGAATTCCCGGTTTGATGTATTTCAATTCGTCCAGATATCTTCCAGTTCCAAGAACCACGCAAGTGAGTGGGTTCTCAGCTCGGAAAACAGGAACTCCCGTCTCTTTGGATAGATACAATTCCAGACCACGAAGAAGGCATCCACCACCAGTAAGAATGATGCCACGCTCAACAATGTCTGCTGCAAGTTCAGGCGGAGTTCTCTCAAGAACGCTCTTGATTCCATCTAAGATTTCGTCAGTTGGTTCCTTCAGTGCTTTTCGGATCTCATTGCTGTCAAGTTCCAATGTACGAGGTAAACCAGAGATTGCATCTCGACCTTTTACTTCCATTGTGTCCACTTTCTTATCTGTGAAAGCATTCCCAATTGTCAGCTTAATATCTTCTGCAGTTCTCTCTCCGACAACCAAGTTGTATTGGTTACGAAGGTATTTTATAATAGCTTCATCAAATTCGTCTCCACCAGTTCTGATGGACTCAGCTATCACCATTCCACCAAGGGAAATTACGGCAATCTCTGTCGTTCCACCACCGATATCAACAATCATATTACCGGCAGGCTCTTGGATTGGGATATTGGCACCAATTGCCGCTGCGAGTGCTTCTTCGATAAGGAAAATCTCCCTTGCTCCAGCTTGTTCTGCAGATTCACGAACCGCTCTTCGCTCAACTTCTGTAATTCCAGAAGGAACTCCGATTACAATTCTCGGTTTCACAAAAGTTGTTCTATTGTGAACTTTAGCGATGAAGTATCGAATCATTTTTTCGACGGTTTCGAAGTCGGCGATCACACCGTCCTTCATAGGTCTAATAGCAACGATATCACCAGGAGTTCTACCTAGCATTCGTTTAGCTTCTTGACCGACTGCAAGAACACGACCAGTTGATGCTTGAACAGCAACAACAGATGGCTCGGATAGAACAATGCCTTGTCCCTTGACATGCACAAGCGTATTCGCTGTGCCAAGGTCAATTCCCATGTCATTTGAAAAAAGTGCGTAGAGTTTATCGAAAATCATAAAGGCTTCCTGGACGACTAATGCTACTAATTATTATCCCGCATTTGGGGAAAATTCTGAAGTAAATCTATCTATCCATATAAAATTTTTGATTTTCCATAGCAAGAAGGATTCGAAAAAAAAAAGATTTACCCACAAAATTGATGGGTTTATGCTTGGAAAACCTTTTTATGAAAGAAAAAAATCTCGCAGCAATCGATCTCGGCACAAACTCATTCCATATGCTTATCGTGAAGGTGAGGTCTGATGGAACGACTGAACCCATCGCTAAGGAAAAAGAATCTGTTCGATTGGGCAGTGGATCAGGTGAGTATGATGAGATCCATCAAGATGCAATGGACCGAGGAATTGCTTGTCTCAAAAGGTTCAAAACTTTAGCAGACTCGCATAAAGCAGAAATACATGCAATCGCAACAAGTGCTCTTCGCGAAGCTCTGAATAGAGATATATTTCTTAACAAAGCAAAAAAAGAAACAGGAATAAAAATTGAAGTCGTTAACGGATTAGAAGAAGCTCGGTTAATTTATTTTGGAATTTTGCAAGGACTTCCTGTTTTCCAGAAACGTATTCTTATGATTGATATTGGTGGAGGAAGTACGGAACTTCTGATTGGAGAGGCCGGGGACGTTTTGTTCTCTCAGTCTTTGAAATTGGGTGCGGTCAGACTCACAGAGAGATTCTTTCGCAAAGACAATATAGAAATAACGGATGTTCAAAAATGTAGATTCCATATAGAGTCTGTACTTTTGCCTCTGATACCCATTATAAATAAACTCAAACCAGAAATAATAATCGGATCATCAGGATCTGTCACTTCGATTGGTTCGATGATTCTTGCCAAACGAGGAGAAAAAAGGGACAGATTGAACGGTTATGAGTTTACATCTCAAGAATTGAAATCTGTTAGAGAAGAATTGAATGCAGCAAATACTTTAAAAAAGCGCATGAAAATTCCAGGTCTTGAAGAAAAACGTGGTGATATAATCATTGGGGGATCTTTAGTTTTAGAGGAAATTTTCAACCAATTCAATCTCAAGAAATTGATGATCAGTGACTATGCACTGCGCGAAGGAATCATCTATGATATCATAAAAAATTGGAAACGCTACGAGAAATCCAATTTACATGGACTCGATAATATCCGTGCTAAGGCGATCCGCTCGATTGCAAACCTCTATCCTCAAGGTAAAGATCATGCAGAACAAGTTACACATCTCTCACTGAGATTGTATGATGAACTGTCCTCTTTGCATGGATATGGAGTACATGAAAAAGAATTTTTGGAAGCGGCTGCAAGTCTACATCAGATTGGTCTTGCGATCTCCCATTCTGCCTACCACAAACATAGTTACTATATCATTCGAAATTCTGAGCAAATGGTCGGATTTTCCAATGCAGAAATTGAACTCATAGCTTTGATTGCAAGATACCATCGTAAAAGTATGCCTAAGCCTAAGCACGAGGAGTTTAAAGTTTTGAGTGGAGAAGAACAAAATCTTGTCCGAAGACTTGCTGCTATTCTCAAAATTGCCGATGCAATGAATAGATCCCAGAAAAAAATTATTTCTGATCTGGAAATTTCTATCCAAGATAAGATCGTTGTCTTAAGCTTAAAAACACTAAAGAAGTCAGATCCGCATCTTGAACTCTATGCAATTGAAGAAAATAAAGACCTATTCGAAGATGCCTATGGCAAAACTCTCAAAGTTCTCATCGGTGAGAATAGCAAACAATGAAATCAACCAAGCTAAAAAATAAATCCTTCCAAATCATTTCAATTCTGATACTGCAACTCCTATATGTGCAGACTGTCCTCGCTATACCCGTCGACCTTACCAATGACTGGCTATATAAACCAGCCAAGGATCTATCTACAGTATCTGACGATTGGACTCAATTGGAATCTTTACCATTCTCCAAAGCAATCGGATCCGTAGAATTTCAAGAAGAATTGAGATATGTGACGCTAAAGAAAAATATTCTTATAACTGCGGAAGATCTCAATGCTATTGATCAAGATGCACTCAGTTTGCATATTCCCTTCATCAGTTCCTATTATGAAGTTTATTGGAATGGCGATAAAATTTCTCAAGGCGGAAAGATCGAAGATGGCAAAATCGTAGGATTTACACTTCGCCGTCATCTGATTGCTCCGATTTCTAGATCCAAAATTGCCTTGGGTGATAATGAACTAAGAGTCGTCATTGCAGGATATGAAGGTCATACAATTGATATGACAGCTGTAGCAGATAACGAGAACATACGCTTGGATACACTCAGCAGTAATCGAAAAATTGAGTCCGAGAGAATCACTCTCATGCTAATGTTTATGTATTTTATATTAGGATTGTATCATCTTTTGTTTTTTATAAAAAGAAGAGAAGAACAGTACAATCTGTATTATGCGTTATTTAGTGTATTTCTTGCAGTTTATATTTATACAAGAAGCCAAGCAGTTTTCGAATTGGAATTTTTGGATGGACTCTTGTTGAAGAGAATTGAGTTTATTACTGTTTTCTTTATTCCATCGTTTATGCTATTCTTCCTAGATCGCTATTTTCTCGGTAAGCTAACTACCATGTCGAGAATCTACTTTGGATTGCTTATCCTCATTGCAATCCCGACTGCATTTGGACCAAGTCAATTTCTCAATAAATTATTGTTCTGGTGGCAGATGAGTATCCTCTATGTTCTTGGGCACTCGATCGTTGTATCCGTAATCGCGATTCGCAGAAAAGTCCCAGATATAAAAAGGCTATTGATCGGGATTCTTGTGATCATAGCTTGTGCGATCTGGGATGTCGGCGGAGCAACTGGATTATTCAAGTTCCAAAATTTGGGACTATTGCGATTTGGGTTTTTCTTTTTCGTAGTAGGTATTGCTTTTATATTGGCGAACCGATTCTTGAGAGTTCATAAAGCAGTGGAAGAACTCAACGAAAGTCTTGAGAAAAAAGTAGAAGAACGAACACTCGAACTAAAGAGTTCCCTTGATGAGATCCAGTCACTTAAAGTACAACAGGATGGAGATTATTTCCTTACATCTCTTCTGATCAATCCACTAACAAGAAACACAGTACAGAATTCGATTCAAGATTTTGATATTCAATTCTATGCGAAGCAAAAGAAGACTTTCGAATTTCGCGGCAAACATATGGAGATTGGTGGAGATATAAATATTGTAGACCAACTCTATCTAAAAGGGCGAGAGTACATTGTGTTCGTCAATGGTGATGCGATGGGTAAATCCATGCAGGGTGCAGGTGGAGCATTGGTGTTAGGTGTAATTTTCCATTCAGTAGTTACTCGAACCAATAGTAGAAAGGATGCAAATTTCCGTGGGCCAGAAACTTGGCTCAAAGAATGTTACCTAGAATTACAATCTGTATTTGAGACCTTTGATGGATCGATGCTGATCTCCGTTATTATGGGTCTAATCGATGTTAAGACAGGATTTATGTTCTATGTGAACTCTGAACATCCTTGGACAGTTTTGTATCGTGATGGCAAAGCGGGATTTCTCGAGACCGATCTTGAGCTTCGCAAAATTGGAACTATGGGATTGGATTCTGAATTTCGAGTGAAATCAATTCAGCTTGAAGTGGGTGATGTGATTTTTGTAGGTTCAGATGGACGAGATGATCTATTGCTTGGCAAAACTGATTCAGGCGAACGCATCATCAACGAAGACGAAAAACTTTTCTTGCGTTGTCTAGAAGAATCGCAAGGCGATCTCATGGCAACAGTCAATGCAATCCTTGAGAAAGGGGAGCTCACAGACGACCTCTCACTGATAAGATTGGCATATACACCTGATGAAGACATAACAGAAAGTATGCGAACTGAGATTCAAGAGCATCACGAATACTTGATGATGACTGCACGTGGATGCTTGCGCGACAAAGATTATAATGCTGCTGCAATGAATTTTGCCCTCGTCACTGATGAATTTCCTGACGATTTAGAGGCATATTATTTTGCATCATATGCAAATAAGAAAAAGAAAGACTACCAAGAAGCGCTAAACTTCGGTGAGCGGTTATTTTTAAGAGATCCTTTGCATATTAAAAATTTACTTAACCTAGCAGATGTTCATCGATTCTTGGGTAATTTTCCTAGAGCGTCATTTCTACTCAATCGAATAGATGCAATTGATCCAGACAATGCAATGTCTTTGAAGATTAGGCAAGCACTCGAGATCAGCCTGAGGCAACAATTGGAAGAAAAGTAGGGTCTCTTCTAGCCTATACCAATGTAGAGATCAATTCAAAAGTTGGGCACGACATTAAGTTGAACGATATTTGACACATCTATGCCTATATGACTTAAATTTTACATTTTTCTTGTTTTTAACAGACTGTTTCTGAGCATTGAGCAATTCAAAATAATAGGTGAATTATGTTCTCAGAGATCGAACCATACTTAAAAAATCTAACTTTACTCAATCCAGGATTTCAGAATAAGCAACTAACGAAACTACGACGAACAAAAGGTCGATTGCAAAAAGTTTTGATAGCTAACCGCGGAGAGATTGCGAAACGGTTTTTTCTGTCCTTAAGAGAAGAGGGAATTCCATCTGTAGCAGTTGTAACGGACGTGGATCTTGGTCAGTCTTGGTATGAGTTTGCAGATGAATTTATTCGAATCGGTGATCTTTCGAATTATACAAATATACCTTTGATCGTGTCGGCTGCGATTTTCTCCAATTCAAACTCAATCTATCCAGGATATGGATTTCTATCTGAGAATCCAGCTTTTGTTCGTTACATCAAAGTCGTTGCAGAAGCTTGTAATCAAGAACTTATTTTTATGGGGCCAGATGATTCTGTAATGGAGAAAGTGGGAGATAAACTCTCAGCAAGGAAACTTGCTTCCGAACATGGTGTACCATTGTTTGAAGGTTCACATTCTATTCAAAATTTTGAAGAAGCTCGATCCTATGCAGCTAAGATCGGTTATCCGATTATTGTAAAGCTATCGAATGGAGGTGGCGGCAAAGGAATGGTTCCAGTCTTTCAAGAAGCAGAGCTTTCTTCCGCTATTGAGTCTTCGAAAAGAATTGGAAAATCATTGTACAATGATGATACTTTTTATTTAGAAAAATACATCACTAAGCCAGTGCATATGGAAGTTCAGATTTTCAATAGCACTGCAATTGGAATTCGAAAATGTGCAGTTCAAAGAAGAAACCAAAAAGTGATCGAAGAATCTGGTGATGCATTTATAGACGATTATACTTGTCTCTCACTGCTTGCATCTGCGGAAAATATGGCTCGAATCTCTGGTTATTCTAACGGTTCTGGTGCGGGAACTGTAGAATTTTTGTATGATCAAGATTCTGGTTCTATTGGATTTCTTGAAATGAATACAAGACTTCAAGTTGAGCACCCTGTAACTGACCAATCTCTTGGCATTGATTTAGCTAAATGGCAAATATACCAATTTGATGGCAGAGAATCAAATATTCATTATAAAACAGCTTTAGAAAAAAGATTCACTCATAAAGATCATGCCATCGAATGTCGGATCTATGCCGAAGATCCTGAATCAGGATATACTCCTTCACCTGGAATTATAGAAGAATTAGATCTTCCAACATTCAATGGGACTCGATGTGATTTTGGATTCCGAAAGGGTGATATCATTCTTCCACATTATGATCCTATGATTGGTAAAGTAATCACTCGAGGTGATAGTCGAGAGGTTGCGATTTCTCGAATGGAACGTGCACTCAGCGAATTGTATATTAAAGGTATAACTTCGAATGTGAATCAATTGCTTTTGATTATGCGTGATCCTGATTTTCTAAGTGGTGATTATACAAATCGACTATTAGATGATAAGAGTTATCTCGAAGAGAATCCAATTCATGAAAACGATGTAATCTTAGGATCTGCTTTTGCTACTTTATGTGAATATGTTAATCTTATGAAAACAAAAGCTGCAAATTCTTTCCAAGTAGGAGACTTGGAGAAATCCGTTTACAATTCCGGTAAAACAATTTTGCCAACAAGCTTTCAAGTAGAAATTGGTGAGTTCAAAAATACGATTAGCTTAATCCAAACAGATATTCAATCATTTCATATTTTTCTAAATAATTTGCATTTAGGGGAAGCTGATATAGTTGCTAAACCTGCAAGTGTAGACAATTACTTAATTCGAGTTGGAATCAGCTCTTATACGGTCCGAATCGATTCGCGTCCTAACTTTAGTATTATTCGTATTAAGAATATGAAGAATAGAACTAGTTATTTGCGAATGAAGATTACAAGCGAAGGTTTAGGAAATAATACAGCTTCGCAAGGAATTACGAGATCTCCATTCCAAGGAAGTTTTGTTAAGTTTGCTAGAGATGAATTTGCTAATCGAGATCGATTGAGTATTGGAAGTTTAGTTAAGAAAGGAGACCCGATTATCGTTATTTCTGCGATGAAAATGGAAACGGTTATCGCTTCACCAACTAACGGAAAAATCAAACAATTGATCGAGGACGGAGACTTATCTAAGCTTCAGATAGGATTCACTCCTCAAGGACAGATTATCGGTAAAAATATTGCAGAAGGTGAAATCCTATTTAATATAGAATCGGATAAAATTGAAGAATCAATATCTGTAGATTCTGTAAAAAAGCAGTCGAATCTTATTCGTTCAACACCTTTATCCGATTATTCAAGTGCATTAGAGTCGATTTTCCTTGGAAAAATTGATACCAAAATTTCCGATTATGAGAAATTAAAACTTTACTTATCTATTATAAGATCGTATATATCGGGTTATCCGATTGATGAATCTGTGTATAAGACTTCAATCAAAAGTTTAGCCGATATTGATAAGGTCACACTATCTATCGATGAAAGTAAATCAATAGAATCTGAAATTAGAAAAATTATCACGATACATTGCTTATTGAAAAACGTATATGCACCATCCGTAGGAGATATGCGTTCGATTTTTAATGAGTTAAACGACTATATTCAAAACTGTAAAGATGAGATGTTCTCTGTGTCTACTAAGTTCAAGAATGTTATGGATTCATTGTTTAAAGTTTATGGTGTTACAAGGTGGATTGGAATTACAGATTTGGATATTACAGAAATTCAATTTGCGATATTCTTTATGCAAAGGGCATATTACAATATATCGAATAATTCTAAAAGCCTTGAATGCATATTGAATTTAATCACCTTAAGCTCGCCAATCGCATTACAAAAAAATACTTCTTCCGTTCTTAAGAGATTGTATTCCATTGAAGAATCAGAAAAAGATGGAAAGTTATTTGAGGTCATAACATCCGTATTGAAAAGATACAATATTTTGAATGAAATGAGAATGTTTACTCAATCCATTTCACGTAAATATTTAAATGAGTTTCTTATCTTTCGAAATGACCCATATTCTTTTTATGCGAATGGTAAAAGCATCAATCGGGACAATTGGATTGATAAACTCAATCAGTCTTTTGCTGAGAGTCTCTCAATAGTTCCCAACAGTAAGGATAGACAAGATTTTTTCTTCAATGAGGTTTCAAAGAAAGTTTTAATGATCCAAGAGAAATATTCGGTAAATAGACTTCATAGTCCGATTGGAGATCTACTGATCTATTCACTTGAATCGAAAACAGTTGCTGAAGACAAAAGATATTTATTATTTTATAATATTGGCAAGATGGATGAAGATAGAGATATCGATAACAAAATTATTGGAAGCAATAATGCAGAGCGAGCTACTATAGAATCTGCATTTCTTCTTAAGAATTATCAGATGATTCAACCCAGATTGAATAACCAGATTGAGATTCTAGCTCACCAAAAACCGTCGGTCATTGATCTGGGAGAGGATCGGGATGATATTCTATCCTCAAGAAATTTATTTCCAATCATTCTTAGAGTGAATCATTTTTTGAAAGGCTTGGAAGTGAGTCGCATAATAGTACATCTAGCTTGTCAATCTCCAATGGGAGGTGATCCAGTTCATAAGAAATATTTAATCGCGGCAAAGAATGGCAAAGTGACACCGGATCTTTTGCTCGAGAATGATCCAAGAGACCTTTATTATGACAAAAATTTCAATCAAGCAACCAATCGTTTATTAGAAAAAAATAAATGGCCAATAGAAATTTGGGCAAGAGAAAACTTTGATCCAGATACTTTTGAAGAAATAGTTATACCAAGTATTGATCATTGCGAATGGATCAACCCCAAGAACGGAAAGAGTGAATTCAAACCAGTAGGTAGCAAAATATATTTAGGTAAAATCGCAAATTATAGTTCAATATTTTACATGAAGGATTCGCGGATCAATGGAGGCTCTACCGGTGATTTGGAGGGTTTGAAGTATATTGCAGCAATGTATCTTGCATACAAGTGGAATATTCCTATTTATATATGGAATGATGGTGCAGGAGCAAACATTAAAGAAGGAATGATTTCTCTAAATCGCGCAGGTCAAGGTTTTATGATGAATTCCCTTCTGACATCCGAACGAAATGAACAAAAATTTAGAAAATTCACATTAGAAAATCCTGATTCTCGATTGCGGTCTCTATTCAATGAACTAGACGCTGATTTCATTGATCAAAATAGTAAGATACAAAATTCAAGATGTATTGTTGTTGCAATAGGTGTTGGTTCTTCTACTGGTTTAGATGTATATGGTTCAAGTCAGGCATCCATACAACTGATGGTTGATATGGATGAATCTTATAGAGTTCTTACTGGTTCTAATGTTATAAAATCTGTTATGGGTGAAGACTTTACCAATTATGAAATTGGTGGGGCGAGCGTGATGAGCAAATGGACTGGAACTGTTGATATTGTTGCTGAACACAAATTACAACTCCTATCTATTATTCGTAAAATCCAAAAAATATTCACTCCTAGATTGCAGAGCATTCCTTTATTCGAAAAAACTAAAGTTAGTAATAGAAAATGGATGAATCCTCTCAATCGAAATGATGTCGTAAATGATCAGATGGTAATGGAATTGCTAGATGACCGAGAATTTACTCATTTTAAATCGGACTATTATGGATCGGGATCTCTGATCGGTGGATTTGGAAGGTTGAACCAATCGCCTGTTTGTATTTTAGGTGCACGGACTAATTATGGGATAAGGTCTTTTCCTTCGGTAACCAGGGCTAAAGAATTGTCAATCACTGCAAATAAGACTAAAGCTGATAAAATTTTGATTTTTGGCAAGAGATGGTTCTATGAATTTATGAATAAAGATGCACAGACCATACAAGCGCGAAAAGACTTTTTGAATAACTATGCCAAAGGGTCTGGAATGAAAATACAAATTGTAACTGAACTTTCGGGCTTGGAGAGAGCGCCGATTCTGAGCCTTGCAGATATAATTTTTTTCATTAAGTCACAGAATATGGATGGAGCGGACATATTATTCGCTTCGAAATCAGTTCATTTTATTTCTGAGAATTTAGAATCAGCATTTGAAGTATGTGGACGAATATTAGAATATGTTAATAATAGGGATAGCTCACCGATTCATCTAAATAGATTTTCTTCAGTGACAGAACTTGAACCTGAGATCCCTACGGATCCAACTGTACCTTTCGATATGTTCGGTAAAGTTATTAGTCGAACTTTTGATAAAGATTCATTTATTGAATTCTTTCAAGACATGAACGATCCAATTCAAGGACCTTGCCTTATTACTGGTCTTGCAAAACTTAACAATGAGACTGTTGGTGTGATTGCAGATCAGCCAAGTATTATGGGAGGAGCTCCTGATGCTCCAGGCACAGAGAAATTTAGAATTTTTACTGAATTCTTAAATAAATACAAAATTCCAATTGTTATGATTTCGAATGCGCCAGGATTCTATCCAGGGACAAAGCAAGAAAGATTGCGCATCCAACAAATCGGAGCAGAATCCTTAGATGCGAATATTTTGGGAGAAGTTCCAGTTGTATCGGTTGTTCTGAACCAAAATTATGGTGGAAGGCAGATTCATGCTTTTAGCAAAACAATACGTCCTGGTATAGTTTATATGTCACTTGAAAGTTCGATACTTTCTGTTATGGGGGGATCAGCATCATTTGATCTTTTTATGGGAGCTAGGTATTCAAAACTTCTCCAAGAAGGAAACAATGAACAGGCGATCCAATTGAAGGAAGATTATATTCAAGAATTCAATAATAAATCGCGAGCATCTGTTGATGCTGCAAATACTGGAATTATGGATTTCTTGATTCCAAAAGTTTCCCAACTAAGGAAATATCTTATTGATGGATTATCGCTTGCAAAAGAGCGAAAGACTCAATATTTCGATTAGAATTTGTAAGTTGATCAAAATCAATCGACTGAATTTAATCGATTCGAAATAATTTTATAAATTTGATTTGCTAAAGCCTTCAAATCACCTTTTATATGCACTTTTCGTGTTTTGTATGCTGAATTCTTTCTAGCACGGTTCTTGCAATTTGACAATTCGGGACAATCTGTTCGGTAGAGCAGATGGATTCTCGGATATCTTTGGAGGATACCTGAATGAGAATAAAATTTAAGTGGGCCATGTTTTCAATGGTCACAATATTTCTAGTAACAAGCTCTGGTAGTTTAATGGCGGCGAGATGCAAAACTACTGGATTCATTATTAAGACAACAAGTTGCACTCACAATGTAACGTACGTTCAAGCAAGACCTGGATTTACGAGAAAAGTAAAATTCCAAGTTCCTGAAGGCACAGCACCAGTTGGAGGATGGCCAGTTGTTGTGATCTACCAAGGTTCATTCTATCCTGTTGAGTTCACTCGCAAACAAGGTGATCCATTTGGTGGCTACTATGAAGTCAAGGTTATCGAGAAATTGCTAAATAATGGTTTTGCGGTTATTGCACCAGACGCTGGATTTGATCTATTCTGGGAGACTAATCTACCAACCATTTACGAACTTACTGCCGATTATATCTTTCTGAACAATCTGTTCGATGGAATCGCTAACGGAGTCTTTGGAAATATAAATTCAAATAAAAAATTCGCAACTGGAATATCCAGTGGTGGATATAATACAAGTCGTATGGCTGTTTCTTTTCCAGGTCAATTTAAAGCATTGGCAGTTCAGTCTGGATCATATGCGACTTGCAGTGGGCCTCTTTGTTTGGTTCCGAATCTTCCAGCCAACCACCCACCGACATTATTTGTACATGGATGGTTAGATCTTATAGTTCCATGGTGGAGCATGGATCTATATTATGATAAGCTGATATCCAATGGAACGCCAACCAAGAAACATACAGATTGGTTTGCTTCTCATGAGTGGGTTTCGTCGTCTCCGAATGAAATCTACTCTTGGTTCAATAAATATAGATAAAAGAATTCATAACAGTGATCATCTGGTCACTGTTATCAGTAGATTAAATAAGGAAAAATATGAAGAATCAATTTAATTTAATTTTAATGTTTACATCGAGCATCTTTCTAAGTCTATTCCTATCTATCATATACACTCAATTCAATAACTCGAATTCGGAATTCTCGAAACTTGAAGTAGAAAGTGTGAATAATCAGCAGGATGAATTTCCAGGCTTTGACGGATATCACCATGAACAGCAACCGAGAACCACGATATCGGGAGAAATGATCGAATATGTTGATTCCAGAAAAAATGAAGAAGTTGAAGATAATATCGCTCACGATTTCTTTACTGCTATGGAATCCAATTTGATTCCTACAACATTGTTGCTATCAGTAGAAAGTATTTTTAATATCGAAAGTATTTTTGCACATAGAAACCGAAAATTCCATGAAAGAATAGATGACTTATCACTTAAAAGAGGAAAGAATTCGCTTACCTCGGACGAAGCTAAAGAATATGAAGAATTGCTAATAAAGAAAAATAAAGATAAAATTGAGCTGATGTATCGAATGAGAGAGAAATACAAAGAGTCTTTTACTGAAGATCAACATCGATTGTTCAATCAAGAAGTAAGTGAGCTAGAAGGAGCCATTGAAAAAATTAAGCAATCACTATAATTTTATTCCATATTTAGCATTTTCATTTGGTATTGCAATTTGCCTCTAGAGATTTTCAAAAGACGGGCTGCTTCCGATTTGTTTCCATTGCATCTCTCAAGAGTAGATTCAATCAGTCTTTTGGAATAGGTTGCAACCATCGATTCGAAACCATGAGATTCCAATGCAGGTTGTGATGTTTTGGTATTGTCTTTTTGAATGCTTAACTTTGATTGTTTTATTTCTGGAGGCAAATCCTTTAACATGATTGAGTCTCCGTTAACATTAGCTAGAGTTTTGATTATACAATTTTCCAATTCACGGATGTTTCCAGGCCAAGGATGTTCATTTAGAAAATCAATATAAGCACTATCTATATAATCAATCTGAAGATTCATTTGTTTGGAATAGGATTCAATAAAACGATTAATCAAAAAAATTATATCCGATCTTCTCTCTCTCAATGGTGGAATCCGAAGTTCGAATACATTGATTCGATAATATAAGTCTTCGCGAAATAATCCTTGATCGACCATTGCTTTTAGATTTCGATGCGTTGCAAAAATAATTCTGCATTCAGCTTCTAACTCTGTTCTCCCACCTACAGCTTTGTATTTTCTTTCTTGAAGCAATCGAAGAATTTTTGGTTGAATATCAAGTGTCATCTCACCGACTTCATCAAAGAATAAGGTGCCTCCTTTAGCTTCTGCAACAAGTCCACCGTAATCGGTTTTGGCATCCGTGAACGCTCCACGAACATGTCCAAAGATTTGACTCTCCCATAATGAGGCAGGAACTGCGGCACAATTAATCGGAACAAAGGGTTTGCCTCTTCCTTTGCCAATTTCATGAAGAAGATTGGCAATAATTTCTTTACCAGTTCCGGTCTCACCTTGTATGAGTACTGGCTGTTCACGAGTTGCAATTCGCTCAACTCTTTCTATCAAATTTTTCATGCTGCTGCTTGCATATATTAAAGTTTTGTTCTCTAATTCTTTTTGGTGAGGAGAAGCATCGAATATTGAATCTCTTTCTATGATCGTTTTTTCTAGATTTGATGTATACAATCGGAGTTCTTCACGAGCCTCACCAACTGACACGACCATTCTATTAAATGCAGTTGTAAGTTGGCCAATCTCATCGTCGCTCGTCACGGGAAGCTGTATATCAAATTCTCCACCCTCAACTCTTCGGACACCTTTCAATAATTTATTAAGCGGATCGAGAAGACTTAATTTCATAAAAGACAGAAAACCCACGCTTAGAATTATAAAACAAATTCCCAAAATTATTGCCCAATCAATCACATAACGATGGACAAAGCTTCGATAGTTTATGTATGGAAAAGCAACTTCTCTCTTCATGGTAACATCACTAAAAATAACGATTAGATTCTCAAGATTTTGTGATGCATATCTTCGAAAAACTGGTTCCGTAGAGTTAATCTCTAAGGGAATACTATAAACAGAACCGATAGGAACATTGCTTTGACTTGATGCAAGAATCGCTTTATAATAATGATCGAATTCATTCTCAACAACTTTGCTCATCGCACCCGACATGAGTTGAGTTACAAAAAGTGCCATAGCTAGAATAATCGTCATTACTCGAATTCCAATCGAATTCTTATAGCCTCCATAGCTCACAAAAAATATTATAAAAATAAAAAATCCCGCTAATACTGACACAGCTAATAAATTGACAAAATCTTCTGCGTTAACTCGACCAAGTCGAAACATAGTTAAATACATTGCAGGCAATAGAAAGCTAAAAAAGAATGAGAGAAGAATTCCTATCAAAGCAATTCTCTTTTCCTTTTTATGGCGAATGATCTGAGCAATTGCTGAAACCAAAACCAGAACAACTAGAAACAAAATATAAATTGCAACAATTTTACCAGGATTGCTTGAATCGAAATCCCAATAATGTGCATTGAAATTGAATACTCTAGGTGCGGAATAGGTCTCGGTAATAAACCAGATAGATAAAATTGTGCTTATTGTAATCAGAATACTGAAAGAAATCAGAATTAAGTTTCTGGAAAAAGGAGTAGGGAATTTTAGAAAAAAACTAAGAAAGAACACAGGTGATATGAGTGCTGATGTGACAGTAACCCAACGGTGCAAAGCTCCCATTGACTCAAGCTCAATTGAAGTATACACGCAGGCGCCATACATCAGCGATAGACAAGAAAATGATATAGCTAACTCAAGCAACCCGGAAAATTTATTTCTAACACTTAGGCAATAAATTACTACTAATATGCAAAGCATCGTTGCTATCAGAAATGAAAGAGTTAGAAATTGCATATACATTGGTTGATTCTCAAATTATCCACCAGTCTCTGCAATCTTGTTTTTTCAAATACTGGTGGATTATTATTTTTTCGATTTATGATCAGGAGCAGTCTTTAGATTTCGTGAAATCAACTTTGCTTCTAAACTAATTGTAGATTTTATTTTCTATTTAGATAAGTTTGTAATCTTAATTTTATATTTTCTCGAATGTCTATGTAGAATAAATTATAATCTGCAATATGGTAATTTTTTTTGTTACCTCTCCTTGATTCATAATTTGGATCACTAGGAAGATCTACCCAGAGCATTTCATCTTTGCATTTAGCACGAACATAGTTTCGATCAATTGCTTCAAATCCGATTCCAACTGCACCTAAATGCTTATCTTTTTCTACTACATCTTCATTGTTCTTCCAAGATAGCGGATTCACACAACTTCCACCAACATATCTTTCTGGAGCCAGAGAAAAATCATTCAATTCGCTACCCCATTTTTTTGAATTCCAACTAATAAAGCAGTGCAACTCAGTAGGTGAATTACAAGGTTTGAGTTTAGAAAAAGTTTTCGATTGGATTGCCCAACCTGGTAAATAGGCTGCTATAAAATTTGGATATTTATTCTTTTCAATGCGATTCTGCAAAATATTCAATAACATCATTGAGCCTTGACTATGGCCAGCAAGAAAGAATGGTCTACCTTTATTATAGTATTTCATGTAATGATCAAAAGCTTTTTCTACGTCCTCTCTGGCTATTTTAAATGCTTTTTCCGCATTGCCTGAATCATCAATAAATGAATAAAGAGTTGCTTGTCTGTATCTCGGAGCGTAAATTTTTGCAGATCCATTGAATACGCTCGCTTGTAATTTCAATGGAGACAACCCATATACAATTAAACTCGACTGTACATCTGCATTCCAACCGTCACTTTTTAAATAAGTAGTAGGATGCACATAGAATACATCAGCTTTGGCACTGGATTGTTGATCGGTAAGATCCGTCTTACTCGGCACGAAATCTACCTCGTCTTTTTGATCTGGTAGAGCTGCCCAACTTTCTCTATCTGTATAATTGGGCGGACTAGGTAAATTCTTTTCTTGAAAGTCAGAACCCGGTTTAATCAAGTATATAAAAATAGTCGTACATTGAAATGTACTAATAGCCATAATTAAATTAATAAAAAACAAAATTGATTTCATAGAATTTGATTCCCTTATTCCTTAAAATGAAGTCATAAATACAGGTCCAATCGCCCAACTTCTATTGAAAGTCAGAGTAATCTCAGGATCCGAGTAAGCATAGTTTACCATAATACCCGCATTAGGATGGAAGAAAACCAATCCAGTTGCTGATACATTCCAAGCTCCTCGACTATAGTTTCTTCTTGCATTGATCGTTAAGCTAATAAACTTTTTATAGTCCATAAATAGAACTAATCCACCACTTTTGTCATCTCTTGGTATCTTGGTCATCGAATCGGTTGAGCTAACATCCCCCAAGCCTCGGTAAAGCCAAGCGTCAACAAGCGACTCAGGATCCGATGGAAGAAAATTCTGTTGGCCGCTCACAGCTCCAGCTGTAGTTCTAACATTGATATGATATCTATTGGCTGCGTACTGAATGTACGGTGTAATTGACCAGCTTTGAAATGGGAGCTTGATTCGGAGTCCGACTTTTCCAACATTTGAATGGTAACGATCATCTGCATCGATGACAGGAAATGATTGGTAGAGATTTGTTCCAACCGTTGTTCCGATTACATTTTTTACTTTATAATAAGCTCCAAATCCATTGTGGCTAAGACCAACCATCGGCGCAAAAGTCTGGTTGATTTTGTGGTAATACTCGAATCCAGTTGAATAAACATTGCCGCCGGCACCACCTTCTGCCGTATTCAAAGGGAGTGAGCCACTACTTTTTAGTGGAGAAAAGGCGACTTCTGCTCTTGCATACGTAGCTTGAACCACTAAAGATTCACTCAATAAGAGGAATTGGAAGCCTTTCTGAGGACCAGTTCCATCAACGGCTAAGTCAAGCGCACCAGATTGAGTTAACCCTGATAGCCTACCAATTGTTGGGTTTGCTCTCTGTCCAGTAGTTGGATCTGTATGTCCAAAAGGTAGATAAGTCTGCAGTTGTAGATTCATTTGTCCAGTGAAAGCTCCAACCAATAGCCTCCAATAATCTTCCTTAGGTTCCTTATTCTCAGTTGTAAGCTTCACTTCTTCAGCAATTGCTGGGTAAGAAGAAAACAAAGTTAACAAAATAATTCCGAATAATAAATTATTTCCTTTGTGTTTAATTTTATTAAGCGTGATCAGCATAAATTTTTCTCCAAATGTTCATTATGGATTGGAGAATTGCATGAATCATGCCACTGCAATAGGCTCAGAATCCTAGAATAAAGCCAGAATTTTGAGGCTGCTTGAATTCAATCGATTGGAATTCCATTAACTGACTGAAATCAATCACCTAATACGTTCTAAAATGCCTCTGTGATCAAAAATATCGATGGCATGGTTATTGCTATACTGTTCATCGAGTCATGAATATACAACTTACATTCTTTTCACTTGGATCACTTATCGTTTGCATTTTTACTGCGGTGCTTGCCAGTTTTCTTTTTAAAATTCGTGATCGCTCAAGTTCGAGTACTTACTTAGGTTTATCTTTTCTATTCTTTTCGATTCATGCTTCTTCATTTGTTTTGGCCTATTCTGTGAATCATCCGATTGCAGCTTATCATCGCTGGTTAGTACTTTTTGTGATTCCAGGATTTCTATGTATGGGACAATTTTTTTACAATTACCCTTCACCAATCCATAAACGATCATCTCAAATTTTCTTCATAACTCAATTAGTTCTTTGGTTTATTCTGCTTGGATACTATATCAACTCTACTCTTGGTCTCGATCCAATCTTTGATCGAAGCGAGCAGATCTGGACATTCCCGAATGCAAAAGAAAACAAAGTATTAGGTTTTTGTATTCTAATCTTTTCATTTGTCATGCTCACGACTGGAATTTGGAGAAGCATTCAAAACCAAGGAATGTATCGCAGGGTTACTATTTATTTTATTATTTTCTTTTCTTTTTTGATTTTTCCGCCAGTCATTGCTAATAGTTTGACGCGAGCAGGAATTATCATGAGATCTGATTTCCTATCCGTTTATACTTTTTGTATGACGATAGGAAGTTTTATCATTCTCGTTTTGTACATTAACACAACTAAAGATCGAACTAATTTCTTGAATCGAATCACGGGAATTTGTCTTGGTACTTTTTGGCTTTTGTTCTATTCTGTTATACTTATTTCTGTTGAGAAATTTGAATTATTATTTGATGAGAGAAATCTTGCCATCTCTCAATCTATTGTTCATAACAGAAAGCTTTCCGAAGACAGTGTCTATCTAATTAAATATTCAGACAATTCACCACTAACAAATGCATTTCAGTATGTAGAACTTGATAGTAAGCTAGAATTAGAATTTTTTGAAAGCCTGTTGAATTCCGATTCCACAAATCCTTTGACTCAAGCAAAAATATTTGATTCATCTAGGCTGTTGAGATTGGATCATAACGGGAATCCTTCAGTTCTTGCTTATCGAGTCAAGAATTCGTCATCAAAAGAAATTTATGAAGTTGGATATCCTTACATTAAATATCGAGATTTCTTGCATGAGCGGATTCTTCCTTATATATTAATACTTTTTGCATCCTTGATAATTGTTTTAATTGGATTTCGTTGGTTCTTCAAAGGGGCAATTTGGATTCCGCTCAAGAATTTATTGAGTGGAATTGATAAAGTAAATTCTGGTGATATGGGAATTCAAGTCCCCGTAAGAATCTATGATGAGATTGGATATCTTACCTCATCATTTAATGGAATGATCTCTTCGATTCGGGAAGCTAAGACTGCTCTTTCTGTCTATGCAGAGACGTTAGAAGAGCAGGTTAAGGAACGGACACACCAACTAACACAATCTCTCAATCAGCAACAAGGTGATTATTTTCTAACCTCTCTTTTACTTAAGCCATTTCTAACTGCAAATATTCAAACCGATAAAGTGCATCTTGAATTTTTGACTCAACAAATGAAAAAATTCCAATTCAAAAATCAAACTCATGAGATTGGAGGCGATTTATCGATGGCAACAAATCTAAAAATTGGCTCTTCAAATTGTATTGTCTTTATCAATGCAGATGCTATGGGTAAATCCATCCAAGGAGCAGGTGGAGCACTAGTATTAGGATCACTATTTGGATCAATAATCAACAGAACACAAATATATAAAAATCAACTTTCTAATATCACTCCAGATCGATGGATCAAGACAACTTTCTTAGAAATTGCAAAGGTGTTTGATATATTTCAAGGAAGCATGCTTGTAACAGCCATATTAGGTGTGATAGATGAAGACTCTGGAAAATTGTATATGGTCAATGCAGAACATCCTAATCCTGTTATATACCGAAATGGTAAAGCACGATTTCTTGAGTTCAATCATCTATATCGTAGATTGGGTATGCATTTCGATGCAACTTCTCCATTTCTTGTCAAAACATTTCAATTGGTATCGGGTGATATGATCTTTATAGGTTCAGATGGCAAAGATGATCTCGAGATTGGCAATACGAATGATGGTATTCGTGTCATTAACGATGGAGAAGAAGTATTTTTAGAACATGTAGAAAAAAGCAAAGGAGATCTAGATGAGATTTACGGAAGTATAAAAAGTTTTGGGAACATCACTGATGATTTATCAATCGTTCGTATAAAATATATATAAGTTATTAAAGGATTATTTATGCAATCAAGTTATTTATTAGAAATATTATTACCTTTGTCGCTCTTTATTATCATGTTGGGAATGGGATTAACACTGACCAATAAAGATTTCTCCAGGATCGCACTCTATCCTAAAGCTATCATTCTTGGGATTTTTGCTCAACTGCTTTTGCTGCCTTTGGTCGGATTTGGCGTAGTATATCTATTCCAACTTGAACCCAATTTAGCAGTTGGACTCATGATTCTTTCTTTTTGTCCATCTGGCCCAACATCTAATATGTATTCTTATATTTTTCGAGGTGACGTAGCTCTTTCAATCAGCCTTACAGCTTTGATTAGCATCATCAAACCTTTTACGTTACCTATTTTAGCATATTATACTATGCAACATTTTTTGGGCGAGGCTAGAACGATCGAGCTACCAATTTATAAGACCATACTTCAACTATTTCTGATTACAGTTCTACCAGTTGGAATTGGAATGTTGGTTCGCTATTTCCAGCCTCGCATTTCTTCAATCACTGAGAAGCCGATCAAGATTTTTTCGATGATCATACTTTTTGTCATCATTGGCGGCTTGGTCTATCAGAATTGGAACAAAATGTTTTCCTTCTTCTTTGCAAGTGGGTTTGCTTCTTTCACTTTGAATGTCATATCACTCACTGCAGGATTCGGAATTGCTCTTCTGGCAAAATTGAATAAATCTCAAACTATAACATTGGCTTTTGAATTAGGAATCCAAAATGGAACAACTGCCTTACTTGTCACGGGAACCATTCTCAAAAGTCCGGAAATGACAATCGTTCCAATCACATATAGTCTTTTGATGTTTTTCAATGCTCTAATCTTCGGATCAATTCTTTTGGGAAAAAAAGAAAGGAGAATGCCTTGATATTATAATGCCCATTGCGGTTTATTTTTAGTCCTTATGGAGGATTAATCCGAATCATTGATTCTAGTTAGGCTATATATTTAATTAAAAGGGATATTTTTAATAATGAAAGTTAAAAAGAATACAAATGAATGTTATATAATAAATCTAGTGTTATATTAAATATAAAAATGAACAACATTCTATGGTTAAACGATAAAAAGTTTGAATGCTCTATAGGGAAGGTTGAGAATGGCAATCGAGTCCGCTGATCGAATCAGTTTGGAATTAGTAAAAATTTGGAGGAATTGAGTGCAAACTGGGTATCTATTAGAGATTTTTTTGCCTGTATCATTATTTATCATCATGCTGGGAATGGGACTATCACTCACTAGCAAAGATTTTTCTAGGATAGCCTTATATCCGAAAGCAATGATTCTTGGTATCATTGGGCAATTGTTATTGTTGCCAATGATTGGATTTGGCGTTGCTACACTATTTCGACTCGAACCAAATTTAGCTGTAGGATTGATGATTCTTTCCTTTTGCCCGTCTGGATCTACTTCGAATATGTACTCTTATATTTTTCGAGGGGATGTTGCTCTTTCGATAAGCCTTACCGCTTTAATCAGTATCATTAAGCCATTCACCTTACCTATATTAGCTTACTATGCGATGCTTCATTTTCTGGGAGAAGGTAAAACCATTGAACTCCCGATTCTCAAGACAATCATCCAATTATTCGTGATTACTGTACTCCCAGTAGGTATTGGAATGTTAGTTCGACATTTCCAACCTATGATATCCAAAATTGCCGAAAAACCTATCAAGATATTCTCAATGGTAATACTGTTTGTTATAGTAGCAGGTGTAATTCATCAGAATTGGGACAAAATGTACGGATTTTTTCTGGAGAGTGGTATGGCATCCTTCACCTTAAATATCATCTCTTTATCTCTTGGCCTTGGAATCTCACTACTAGCAAAGCTAGACAAAGCCCAAACTATCACGCTTGCTTTTGAGCTAGGAATCCAAAATGGAACTACCGCATTACTTGTTACAGGCACGATACTTAAGAATTCTGAAATGACGATAGTTCCCGTAACCTACAGCCTTCTTATGTTTTTGAATGCCTTGATATTTGGCTCAATGTTGTTAAGCAAAAAAGAAAAGAGGTCAATCTAATGCTAAATAATCAATTAGCAATTGTTTTTCCAGGTCAGGGTTCTCAGAGAATCGGTATGGGTCTGGATTTTTATACGGAATATCCGGAAGCAAGATCTATTTATGATCAGGCAAATGAAGCACTTGGATATGATATACAAGATATATGCTTTCATGAGAATGATAAGATTAATCTAACAAAGTTTACACAGCCAGCGATACTAACAACTGAGATAGCAATGCTCAAAGTTATCGAGACGGAGTATGGTATCAAGGCAAATTATTTTGCTGGGCATAGTCTCGGGGAATATTCTGCGTTAGTTGCAGCAGGTGTGATTGATCTGGGTTCTGCTCTCCGAATTGTTAGCAAAAGAGGTGAATTGATGCAGTATGCAGTACCTGAAGGGATTGGTAGCATGGCTGCGTTGGTTAAAGATGATATTGGACAGACCGAATTTCTATCTATAGTTAAGCAGGCAGAAGTTGAGGTCGCCAACTACAATTCCAAGGATCAAGTCGTTATAAGTGGTAAGACAGAATTTATAGAGACAGCCTGTAAATTGTTAAGCGAGCTATATCCTGATATGAATATTGTGAGACTGACTGTCAGTGCCCCGTTTCATAGTAGCCTAATTCGATCTATTGAAGAGGACTTCAGAAAATATATTATTCAATTCCCATTTAACTTTGAGAATGCTAGCAAGGTTTTATCGAATTATACAGGCGAATTCCATACGCAAGATTCCTTAATAGACAATCTTGTAAGTCAGATTAGTGGATCTGTGGATTGGATAACCAATATGCATCGCTTGTTAGAGCTTGGTGTAGAGATATTGGAGGTTGGGCCAAATAGAGTTCTTGGTAAATTTTTCCTTAGCTTAGGAAAGGAAGTGAATTCGATTATCAATCAGCGTTCTATGCTTAAGAACTTCAAGGTAGAGCAAATATGAATAAACCATTTGCAGATCGAAACTATTGGGCATTGGTTCTGGGTGGATCAAGTGGTTTTGGTTTGAGCTCAGCCAAGAAACTCGCCCGTGAAGGAATGAATATTTGCATCATACATAGAGATCGTAAAGGCTCAATGGCTCGCATTGAAGAGGAATTTCAATCGATACGCAAAGAGGGAGTAAAATTTCTTTCCATGAATATGGACGCACTAGCTTCTGATGCAATTCAAAATGCTCTATTAGAACTAAAAGAAAAGATGGGTGATCAAGATAGTATAAGATTACTTATGCATTCAATTGCTTTCGGCAATCTGAAATTGATTGCTCCTCAGAAAAAAACAGATAAGGAATCTTCTCAAGTAATTTTGGCAAAAGAATTGGGAATACCTAGAGAAACATTGAGCCTTGCGGTTAATAAATTATTTGAGGCAGGGTATGACGACTTCATTCATTTGTCCGATCCCATTCAATACAATAATGATCTATTCATTGAGAACGAAGACATGGCGAACACTGTCTTTGCAATGGGAACGAGCCTGCTTACTTGGACATCCGCTGTTTTTCGTGCAGGTCTTTTTGCAAAAGAAGCGAGAGTCTTAGGACTTACGAGCGAAGGCAACGAGGTAGCATGGCGAGGTTATGCGGCCGTGAGTGCAGCCAAGGTTGCTATGGAATCAGTATCTAGAAGTATTGCCTATGAAATGGGCGGATACGGAATTACATCCAATATATTGCAACCTGGTGTCACTGATACTCCGGCTCTTCGTTTGATTCCTGGTAATACTCATATGGCAGCTCAATCGAGGTTGAGAAACCCGAATGGAAGGCTAACAACTACAGACGATGTTGCTAATGTTGTGTTTTTGATATGTATGGATGAAGCTCGCTGGATTAACGGAGAAGTTATCCGAGTGGATGGAGGAGAGAGGATTTCTGGATGAAGTATGAAGATTTTATAAAAAAAACATCTCTAACAGAATTAGAAGTGCTTGCTCTTTCGCACAATACTCTGGTTGAAGATATCAATTTTGAGATTCCAAGTTTACCTGCACCCCCTTTTCTCATGTTAGATTCCATAAATTCTATTGAAAGGAATGGAAGTCGCGGACGGATTGTAGCTGAAAAAAAAATTCGTATAGATGAATGGTTTTTTCAGTGCCATTTTCGAAATGATCCGGTAATGCCTGGTTGTTTAGGTGTCGATGCCATCTGGCAGTTGCTAGGTTTATATTGTTCATTGAATGGAGCAAAAGGATCTGGTCGAGCGTTGGGATGTGATCAAGTCGAATTTACAGGTCAGATCCGACCTCATAATAAAGTTCTAAGAATGGAAGTTGATGTTCGAAGGTATTCCTTTATTGAATCCCAGCAAGCTTCGATGGTTTTAGGTACTGGAACTTTGTTTGTTGACGACTCGCAAATCTATAAAGTATCCAATGCTCGAGTCGGTATATTCCTAGGTCTTCGATATCCAAACTACCCGATGACTCATGCAAACCAACTTCAGAATATACTAAATAAGGAAGATTGAATGAGAAATAAAATAGCAATTGTTACTGGCGGAGCTACAGGCATTGGCCGTGCTTGCTGTAAAGCATTGTCCGAATCTGGATTTATTGTTGGAATTCATTACAATTCAAGTCATACTAAAGCAAAAGCTCTCAGTGATTCACTCCCAGGATCCTTTATAATCGGAGCCGATTTGTCAACTGGGGAAGGTTGCGATTCAGTTTATGACACAATCAAAGCTCAGCCTTTTCCATTGGAGGTCCTGGTGAATAATGCGGGTTGGGTAAAAGACAATCCAATTTTCTCAGCCACGCTAGATGAGTTCGATCAGATGATTGCAATCAATATGCGCGCGACTTGGTATTTAACAAAAAGATTGTCCAGACTAATGATTCGAAACAAGCAAGGAAGAATTATAAATATATCTTCAGTTGTAGGGAGCAAAGGCAACGCAACGCAATCAGTATATGGAATGACCAAAGCAGGTATAAATAATTTTTCGCAAGTGGCTGCCCTTGAATTTGCACAGAATGGAATTCTTGTTAACTCAATTGCTCCGGGATTCATTGATACGGATATGACGAAGGATCTAACAGTGGACATTCGTGATAGAATATTAGAGAACATTCCTTTGGCAAGGATGGGTAAGGCAACAGAAATTGCTGAGGTTGTTCAGTTTTTGGCAACGTCTGGGAATTATATAACCGGGACAACAATTCATGTAAATGGAGGGATGTATGCAGGTTGAATTTATCAATTCTACATCTTGGGAGAGGGACAATGTGTTCGCATCTATTCCGCAGAAATCTCCTTTTCGATTCATCGATGACATACTTGAGCTATCGACTTTGCATTGTGTGGGTAAATATAGATTTCGTGAAGATGAGTATTTTTACAAAGGACATTTTCCTGATAATCCAGTTACACCTGGAGTGATTCTAATAGAAGCAATGGCACAGACATCGGTTGTCGCATTGGGTATTTTTTTAAATCTCAAATTTG
Source organism: Leptospira sp. GIMC2001 (assembly GCF_028462125.1). Classification (NCBI taxonomy): domain Bacteria; kingdom Pseudomonadati; phylum Spirochaetota; class Leptospiria; order Leptospirales; family Leptospiraceae; genus Leptospira; species Leptospira sp. GIMC2001. The sequence goes on from NZ_CP115468.1 coordinate 787,608, forward strand.
GACAACCAAACAATAAATATACTACATTATTTACAGAAGCTGAGATAGAATTCAGCAATATGGTTCGTCCGGGTGAGACTGTCGAAATCCGAGGCGATCTTGAATTTTTTAGAAGAAATAAAATTAAATCTCGAGTTGTTATGAAGAACCAAGACGGCTCAATTGCAGCTTCAGGTCTGCTTTCGGGATTGGGAGTAAATATTCAATGAGTAGTAGAGTCGTAATTACGGGACTGGGTGTAGTTGCACCTAACGGACATGGAATTGCCGAATTTGAACAAGCGCTTCGCACTGGCAAATCAGGAATAGAATTTCAAGAAAAGATGAAGGAATTGAATTTTGCCTGTCATGTTGGCGGTATTCCAAAAGGAATTCGAGAGATTGCTCCTCAGTATTTTTCGGATGAATCCTTACTCGCAATGAATGAAACGCAGATATATTCAGGAATTGCAGCTATTGATGCGTGGAAGGATGCAGGATTATCTGTTCCGCATGATAAGTCCGAAGTGAATTGGGATGCAGGTTGTGTGGTAGGCCTTGGAATCAGCGGAATGGATGTAATCTCCGAAAAAGTAATTCCTATGGTTAATGCTGGTAAGACGAAAAGGATGGGATCAACAATTGTAGAGCAGGTAATGGCAAGCGGTGTGTCGGCTAAGCTATCGGGAATTTTGGCACTGGGGAACCAAGTAACTTCCAATTCCTCTGCCTGCAACACGGGAACTGAGGCGATAGTTATGGCCTTTGATAGAATTCGAGCAGGTCTAGCAGATAAGATGGTAGCTGGTGGTGTAGAAGGTTCGTCTCCTCATGTCTGGGCTGGATTCGATGCAATGAAAGTAATCAACTCAAGATCTAACAATGATCCTCATAAGGCATCAAGACCCATGAGTGCGTCTGCAGCTGGATTTGTGCCAGGTTCCGGAGCTGGGATTTTAATTTTGGAATCACTCGAGAGTGCAGTAAAGAGAAACGCTCGGATCTATGCAGAAATTCTTGGTGCAAATGTGAATTGTGGAGGACATAGAATGGGCGGAAGCATGACAGCTCCGAATCCGATATCTGTTCGAAGATGTATTCAGCAAGCATTGGCTATGTCGGGAATTGAGGCAGACCAAATAGATGGAATCAATGGACACCTAACAGCAACATTTGCAGATCCTTATGAAGTAGAGAATTGGTCTATTGCCCTCAATCTTGCACCAAATCAATTACCCAAAATCCAGAGTACGAAATCTATGATTGGACACTGCTTAGGAGCGGCTGGAGCAATTGAAAGCGTAGCAACTATAATTCAAATCAACAAAGGTTTTCTCCATAAATCAATCAACTGTGAAGATTTGCATGAAAAAATTCTTCCATACAAAGAATCAATACTACACCAAACAGAGAATAGTCCCGTGAATATAATGGCTAAGGCGAGTTTTGGTTTTGGTGATGTAAATGGATGTCTTATTTTTAAAAAATGGGAAACTAAATAGGAATTAACAAAAGAGGTACAAAATGAGTGAATCAGAAATCATGGAAAAAGTAATCAATATTCTTTCTCCTTACGCAAAAAACAAAGAAGCATTAAAAAATGCGACAACAGATACAAGTATTCTTAAAGAACTTGAAGTCAATTCTAGTCGCTTGGTTGACATCATCATTGCATTTGAAGATGAATTTGATATCGAAGTGGGAGATGGCGATGCTGACAAAGTTACAACCATAGGTGCTGCTGTAGGTTTAATCAAATCCAAAATTTGATCATGACTGACTCAACTTCCAAAATAGAAAAATACCACTTCTCTGTCATGTGGCAGAGAACTATGGATTGGATTTTTTTCCCATTCCTTGCAATTATTCTATCGATGATTCTCAAATATTTTATGGGTTATAAAATTCATAACCTGAAGGAAGTTCGAACCAAATACCGAACAATTTGTAAACAGAGAGGGAACAGTCCGCTTCTAATCTGTCCGAATCATTTAACTATGATTGATTCCATCATACTTGAGTGGGCATTGGCTTCACCGATTTGGTTGTGGTTTAATTTCCGTGATTTTCCTTGGAATATCCCAGCAATCGAGAATTTCAAAACAAATACTGTATTGAAGATACTAACTTATTTAGGTAAATGCATACCGATTGATAGAAAAGGAGGAAAGCAACATACGGATGCTGTTCTTCAAAAGGTCAAATTTCTTTTAAAACAAGGCGATGCATTTTTGATTTTTCCAGAAGGAACAAGAAGTCGCTCGGCTCGATTCGAATTGGATCAACTCGCATACGGAGTCGGACAGATTGTCCAAGATTTAAAAAAATGTTATGTGTTATGTGTATATATCCGTGGAGATAGTCAATCTAGCTTTTCAAGATATCCAATCAAAAATGAAACAATGTTTATAGAAATGAAAATGATCAAACCAACAAGTGATCTTCAGGGACTACGCGCGCAAAAGGATATTACTCTACAGATTGGACAAGAGATACATAAACTGGAGACTGAATACTTTCAAGCGAGAGGTGAATATGTTAATCGGTAATGACATTGTGGATCTAAAGGATGTTGATGCCTATCCTGCTATGGAAAGTTCAAACTATTTGAATCGTGTTTTTAGACCGATTGAACAGCTGCAAATAAAAAATTCTGCTAATCCTCGTAAGCTTCTCTGGATGATTTGGACCCTAAAAGAATCCGGATTCAAAGCTTGGAAGAGACAAAATCCGAAAATGATATTTTCACCAATTTCTATCCATGTTGACATTGAAAAAAAGAAAATAAGCCACCATCAGTATGGAAAACTAAAATTCGAAATTGATGATGGTGATGATGATTGGATCGCTGTCTATGTTTTCAATTCCAATCTTGAGAAACGATCAACCCTATTGCATTGGATTGGTGAAGTGAGTAAATTATCAGAAGGATTCCATTTGAATTCATCCGTTGCAGTTCGCACTCTTGTGTCGCAACGCCTTGGTGCTTTCTTGAATCTACCACCCGAAAGTATTGAGGTTACAAAAGAACTACCTCCCATGGTAAAAGAATCCAAAACAGGATCTATTCAACCTGTGTCCCTAAGTCACCACGGGCGATATGTTTCTGCTTTCATGGTTCTACCAAGAACCATGAAAAGTCTGTTCTATGAGAAGCTATCTACTTCTCACTCAGTATAGAAGCTAGTTCAACTAACAGTCGCACTCCGTATCCGGTTGGACCGTTTGGTTGTGTCCCAGACGCTTTCTTTCTCCATGCAGCTCCTGCTATATCAAGATGCGCCCAAGGAATGCTGGAATCAACGAAGTTAGATAGATACATCGCACCTGAAATAGTTCCTGCACCACGACCACCCGTGATATTCTTGAGATCTGCAATATCACTTTTTAGGTCTTCACCATACTCATCCCATAATGGAAGTTCCCATGTTCTATCATCAGATTCTAAAGACGCTTTCTTGATTGCCGACGTCAAATCTTCGTTATTCGATAGAACTGCCGCCGCCTCGTGTCCTAAAGCAATGATAGCCGCTCCAGTGAGTGTAGCCAAGTCAACCATATAGTCTGGCTTGATCTTGTCGCAGACATAAGATAGCACATCTCCAAGAACCAATCGACCTTCTGCATCTGTGTTCTGAACTTCAATGGTAAGTCCATTATAAGCTGTATAAACGTCACCAGGTTTTACAGCCTTTGCGTCGGGCATGTTCTCGGCAACTCCAATTGCAGCTACAACTCGAATCTTGGGTTGAGTTGCAGCAATTGCACCTATTGCATGTATGGCGGCAGCGGCACCGCACATATCGTATTTCATCTCATGCATTTCTGCTGATGGCTTAATTGAGATACCACCACTATCAAAGGTTAGCCCTTTACCAATTATAGCAAAAGTTTTCTTTGCACCGACTGGTTTGTAATCAATGAGGATCATTTTGGATTTTTTGTCAGAGCCTTCGCCGACTGTAAGGATGCCATTCATCCCCAGTTTTTTGAGCTGTGGTTCATCCAATACTGTGACTTTGAGTTTATGTTCTTTTGCAATCTCCCTGGATCGACTTACAAATTCTTCTGGGGTAAAATGATTGGCTGGTAAATGCGCAATATATCTTGCACCATTCACATGTTTTGCGACAGCTTGACTCTTTTTTATTCCAGCAATAATATCATTTTCTACTGAGGTATCTTCTGCAAGAAAACTCACACCGCCTGGTTTTTTCTTCTCTTTGGCTTTGTTTTTTGTAGCCAATACATTGAGTTTATAATACCCAATATCAATGGAGTTTGCAATTTGATAGGTTAACTTCTGTACGGGCAAAATTTCGAGCAATTCTCTGCGAAAATATATCTGGTATCCAACTGAATCATACTTTGCCAGTCGAGCTCCAAGTTTGATGAAAATCGCAGCAACTTTACGTAATAGTAACTTTTTGGGATCACCGAGTCCAATGAGAATAGTCTTAGATGCTTCATCGGTGAAGATCTGACCCATTTCTCCAGTGAAAATTCCAGCTTTCCACTGTTCGGCGAATTTTTTTGCTTGAGTATTTTTATTTTCTTCTGCAAATACGAAATGAGTTTTGTATACAAATTCAGATTGATTTTCGCCAAAGCTGTAGCGAATGGGAGTAGATTCTATTTTCATTATTTTCCTAAACTTTCTATGTCTGCAATGATTTGATCAACATGTCCGTTGACTTTTACTTTTTCGTATAGCTTTAAGAGTTTGAGAGACGAGTCAACCAGAAAAGTCGTTCGAACAATTCCCATCGCTTTACGACCCATGAATGTCTTCATCTGCCATACACCATAGCTCTCGCAGATTTCTCCAGTGTCATCAGAGATCAAAGGAAAATTCAAATTCTGTTTATCCGTAAATTTCTGGTGCGATTTTGTATCATCTTTCGATATTCCCACAACTTCATAACCGAGTTTTTTTATGCGGGCTAGATTATCTCGAAAGTCGCAGGCTTCTGTTGTACAACCAGGAGTTGAATCACGTGGATAAAAATACAATACTAAGCCTTTTTTTCCTACAAGATCTTTTAGTTTTTTAGGGGTGCCAGTTGTATCTTTGGCTGTAAAACTAGGAATTTTCTTTCCAATTTCTGGGTAACTCATTCATTTCTCCGATATTCTATTGCAAAATTTGATTATAATAATTAGACATAAACTCATAAAAATTCACTTGTCAATTTAGAAATTTCATCCGAGTCTAATAATAGGTATGGATTCGAAACTCAGAGCACAATTGATACGAGAAGCTAATACGGCTTTTAACGATAAAGATATTCGCAAAGCTCGTGAATTGTATCTAAAGACAGATTACAAAGATGGCTTGGTGAGATTGGGTGATTATTTTATGTATGATCGAAAACTTCCCATGCTCGCATTCGGATACTATAAAAAAGCTGGAATGCAATCGAAGGTGGATGAGATTTTCCAAAGAATGATTTTTGCCCTATCTACTTGGATTGGTAGAGATAAATTCAAACCTGCATCTGCGTCCAATGATGCGCGTCCAGCTGCAAATAATATTGAACCTCTTTCCGACGAGAAATCCAAACAATCTACTTTAAATCCTGATGATTTTCGTGTGCATCCAATTCTACGCGCTAAAGCACTTGAGATTCTCGCACAGCAGAATCGTTAATATATAATCAAAATTCAAATCTTTGAATCCGCAAGCTTCCGGATTGCTATACCAAGTCTAACATTTATGTTACCTGCAATTTTCTTTGGCCACGGCTCACCCATGTATGCAATCGATAAGAATCAATATTCAGAGACTTGGGTTCGAATCGGAGAGAACATTCTGTCCGCAAAAAATCCCCAACCCAAAGCTATTCTTATGGTATCGGCTCATTGGGTTACGAAGGGAACTTCGATTACGGCAATGGCAAATCCGAAAACCATTCATGATTTCCAAGGTTTTCCGCAGGAGCTTTTCGATGTTCAGTATCCGGCGCATGGAGATGCAGATATTGCGAAGTCAATAGCCGATAAATTCAAAAATTATAATATTCAATTGGATAGCAATTGGGGATTAGATCATGGAACATGGTCTGTATTAAAATGGGCATTCCCAGAAGCAAATATCCCTGTATTACAGCTTAGCATCAATGCTGAGATGAGTTTTCTTGAACACTACGAATTTGGATTAGAACTTTCTAGTTTACGAAATGAAGGAATTCTATTAATGGGATCTGGAAATTTAGTTCATAATTTGAGATTATTAAATTGGGGCAATCAAAATGAAAAATTGGAATGGGCAATAGAGGCGAGTGAGCAATTCAAAAAATTGATCCTACAAGCCGACGGAAAAAATTTGAGCCTCGCACATAAATTGGGAGAAGCAGCAAATCTAGCTATCAATTCAGCCGAACATTTTGTACCCGCACTTTACTGTTTGGGATTTATGGGAAAAGATGTGGATTTATCTAAAATACAATTGTTCAATGATGATGTGAATTCATCGATTTCGATGACTGGATTTGCTTATGAATTGAACGGGTTTAAAGGGTTAAGCGATATCATTTATTAACTTTACAATCGTTTTCATATTTCCATGCTTGCGTCTATATTCAAAAATTTAGATGATGGCATTATGATTCTAATTAGATACTTTAAACGGAATATTTATAAATAAACTGTAATATGATAGAAATAAAAAATTTAACAAGATACTATGGGTCGAAAAAAGCATTAAATAATGTCAGTTTCGAAATTGAGAAAGGCGATACGGTCGGAATTTTGGGACCGAATGGATCCGGTAAGACAACTCTGATCAATATTATATTGGGTATGCTGAAGCCTGATGAAGGAAGTGTCTTTTATGATTCTGTCAATCTTACTGCGGATACCTCAAGAATTCTATCGAATGTAGGGGCTGTAGTTGAGATTCCAAGACTTTATCCTCAACTATCAGGGACAGACAATTTACTTGTATTTGCAAATTTTCTAAATATACCGAATCGAAAAGAAAAAATTACCGAATTACTTTCATTAGTTGGTCTTTCCGATGCAGGTTCAGTTCCTTTCAAAAACTATTCATTGGGAATGAAACAAAGATTGGGGATTGCTCTTAGTTTACTCAATGATCCAGAAATTTTAGTTTTTGATGAGCCGACGAATGGACTTGATCCAGAAGGGATCATGAAAGTTCGAGAGATTATACAGAAATTATCAGCAACTGGCAAGACAGTCATTTTGTGTAGCCATTTGATCTCCGAAGTCGAGCTAGTTTGTAAAAAAATCGTAATCTTAAGAAATGGAGATCTTCGTAAATTGATTTCTTCCAAAGAATTGGAAGGTCGAGAGAATTTATTTTATATATCTATTTCGGATGAGAATTTCACGAGATTAGAGGATTATTGTGAGAACGAACCCTCGATTGAAATCATTGAATCATCTCGTAATAATTCTTCCATAAAGGTAAAATGGAACCAAGAATCTGATGCATCCGTCTTACTCAAGAAGATGGTCGATGCAAACCTTCCCGTTAATGGATTTTACAAAGAACAGATTCCTTTAGAGGATCTATTTCTTGAGGCAGTGAAATAATGAATTCTGACAATACAATAAACAAACAAAATAATATTCTAATGACCCAACAATCAAGCAGTCAATTCATTGAATTTTTCCATGCAACCAGATCTGAGTTGTTGAAATTGAATCTCCTCAAAGTTCCTCTTAGAATAGCTGTGATCAATATTGTGGTTCTCTTTTGTATCTTGGGAATATATTTTCAATTTTCGTCTAGGTCGGATGTTCAAGTTGACTATAGCTTAGAAAGGCATAAATCAATCATCGAAATACTTTCGTTTTTTACCCATTTTATATTTCTAATGATTATTTCTGTTACAATTTGTACTCAATTCGGACGTGAGTTTGAATGGCGAACGGTTCATCAGTTTTTTATCAAAGGACTCAGCCGAACGAATCTAATTCTTTCTAAATTTATTGCATTCTCGATAATTTTTATATTAGAATATTTGTTGTATTCATTTCTAATCTTGGGAATATTTTTTCTTTTTTCTCCAGCTAGTTTTACAGAAACCTTCTCATCCATTCCATGGATTGATCAGTTGGCTCCTTTAGTAGGAATTCCATTAACGGTTGCTATATCCATTTTTTCAGTAACTACTAAGTTTTCTGCAACTTCTGCTTTAGTTCAGAATGTTCTATATTTTATTCTGTTTGAAGGTGTTTTTCGCGGAATACTGAGTGGAATCCAAATGATTGAGAAAATCGAATGGTTGGATCAGCTTAGGGAATTTTTCCCTTATAAATCATATCTTTCTATTAGTAACGAATCTCCAGATAATTGGAAATTTATGATTGCGGTTATTGCTGCAACTTTGGTGCTTTTAGGTATCGCTGTGGTAAGAATGAACCGAAAAGAACCTGCACTTATTAATACTTAGTTAATTTATTTCTTGATCTTTTCCAATCTTAGTTTAGGGTTGTGGAATGTTTTTTGACCAATGGAAAAGATTCTATAAGTACCCAATAATTTTAGCAGTCGCTTTTTACGGAATAGGGAGTTTTACCCTATCCGCAGAAGAGGCATCGGATGTCGGCGAAGTCCTGGATCCTGGATGTGGCTTGCCGATCTTCAATGATACCAAACTTATCAAGCAAAGGGCAGTCTGGATCTCAAACGTTCGCTGGGCAACTGGATCAAAAATCCCCGTTTATTTTATGAACGGGACTGCAGAACAAAAAGCTTCAACCGAACACTGTGCACGTGAATGGGAACGATATGGCAATTTCAGTTTTGACTTCAAGCAAGGTGTAAAGAGAAGCAATGAACTTGCTATAAATATAAAATTTGGTCCGCAGAAACAAGGTGTGTTGGGATGGTCTTATCTAGGAACAGGTATGACGGATCCAAATAGATCCAGTATGGAATATGATACTCCTTACAAAGGTGCCAATGCCTGCAGTACAATCGTTCATGAATTTGGGCACGCTCTCGGCCTCCATCATGAGCAATACAATCCATCGAATAAATCCACCTGGATTCCAGAAAAAGTCTATGATTATTTTGGAAATAAAATGGGCTGGAGTCGAAATACAATCGATACAGATATTCTGCAATTACGAGCCGATAAATATTCCAATTATACAAAGGCAGATCCAGTATCCGTTATGGCTTACTATTTTCCTGGAGAATTATTCAAATCCGGCAAACCTATGGGAAGGAGATTCGGACTTTCTCAAGGTGACATTGAAGGAATCATGAAAATGTTTCCTGGAAAACCAAGACCGAGTGACACTAAACCAATCCATCTGTATTTCAAAAATAGTGGAATAGCTATTCGATCAACAGCTAAGAATGGCAAGATGACAATATTTGTCAATGGGCAGGCAGTTGAGACAATTGACTCAACTGGAGGACGCAATTCTCAAAAAGTTATCAATCTAGATGATAAGATCAGCAAATCAAGATTAGATGTAATTTCTTTTAGTTTTCAGTCAAATAATCGTGATTTTGCATATTGGTTGAATATAGAAGAAGGAAGTGAATCCTTATTTGGTCTTCACTGCGATCCCAATACACATTGTGATGGATTCAAGCAAGGTTTCTATCTAACTCATGTCTCCAATGGAAATCGTGGTCAACATTCCAATCTTGGACAACAAAATGTTGCAACTACAACTACAACGAATCCAAGTTCGACTACAACTACGAATCCGACTTCAACGACCTCAACTACTACTACTACTACAACCACGACTACTACCAATAATACGGAACCTCTCAATCCAGAATTGAATAGCAACTTAATCTATCATTGCTACGAAGGCAACACGAATGAAGTAAGGAGTTTACTGAATCGAGGTGCCGATCCAAATGCTAAATACGAAGGTTGGACTCCTCTTTTGTATGCATCTTATATGGGGCATGAACAAGTGGTTTTGGAATTATTGAGAAAGAATGCGGATTTCTCAGAGACCTATCAAGGATGGAATGCACGTATGTTTGCCGTTGAGAAAGGTCATAAGAAAATTGTCGAGATGATAGATGCCGCTATGGGTTTTCATCCCGATCAACAAAAGACCAATAGAAGTCTACCCAGCTTGCCTGGAAAATGATTCCGAATCGGAATGTATTGCTATTTCTTCACGAATGAAATTGTTCTTACTTCGTGGAGAATGGCCGTAGATTCTTTTATATGCTTTCGAAAATGCAAAAGCAGACGAATATCCAACTTGCCTAGAAACATCTTCCAGAGTGACGTCTGCGTTCTCTAGAAGATAACGACCACGATCGAGCCTCAATTTAGCTAGATAATCAATCGGTGTCTCACCTAGTGCTTGTTTGAATCTGGCTGCAAGTGATGCTCGGGACATTCCTACTGTATTGGCTAGTGATTCAATCGTCCAATTGTGTAATGGATTCTTATGAATTGTTTCGAGGCATGATAGAATTTTCTCATCTCGAAAAACTGCAATCCATCCAGGATTATTAGAAGAATTAGTTTCAATCCATCTTCGAATAGCATAATATAATAAAATATCAGTTAACCTTTGAATAATGAGCGATGAGCCGATGCCAGATTCAATTTCTTGAGAGATCAATTGTGTGGTGGAGTGAATTGGGTCGTGATTGGGTACTTCATGACCTTTTACATGGATATATTCTGGCAGAGCGTTAAAAAAAGGATGACGCGGCCCGTCTGGAACTTCATAGCGAACAGAAATGAAAGCCATTTTTGATTCGTTTGGATCTAACTTAGTCGCTTCTCTAAGGGAATGGAATTGATTGATGTCGAGTGCTTTCTCTTTTGGCGTTGATACGAGATCATGATGAAGTCCTTGCGTGATAAAGAATAGATCTCCCTTTTCTAGTTTTATAATTTGTTTATTGAATCTCACATAACAAAAGCCTTGTGTAATAATATGAAATCCGCCACTTCTTTCGCATGGGAATTTTAAACCCCAATTGCCATGAAGAGTCTTTCTTGAGAGTAAATCATTCTTCCAATTTGCTGTGTCGAGAATTTCTGATAGTAGATCCATAGGACAATTATAGATGGAATCCTACAAAAGTCTATCAAAATAGACGATTGGATATGTTTTTTTGATCCATGGATATGGACAGATACTTTAAACCTGATAGAATTAGATTCAATTAAAGGAGTTTACAATGAAAATATTTGTATATGGCGGAACAGGAACAGTGGGAGGTTTTTTGATTGATGAACTATTGGCTAAAGGCCATGAAGTCTATGCTGGAACTAGAAATGTCTCTAATCAGAAAGCAGAAAAGAATCTTAACTGGGTTCATGTAGATTCGAATCAAAAGACTTTAGGTTTAGAAGTTTTGGAAAAGGTTGAACGTATGTTCCTTTTGTCTCCTCCAGGAGAGACAGAACAATTCGCAATTCTGAATCCCTGGGTTGAAAAAGCAAAATCGGTTGGTATATCTAAAGTAGTTTTGATGACGGCTATGGGCGTAGACTCCGCACCGCCAGAAGCACCATTTCGAAAACTTGAGATAGCACTAGAAAACTCAGGACTCAATTACAATATAATAAGACCCAATTGGTTTATGCAGAATTTTAATTCATTTTGGATACATGGTATACTGGCTGATAGAAAGGTCTATTTCCCTGGCGGTAAAGCGAACGTTAGTTTTATAGATGCTCATGACATTGCGAGTGTTGCGGCTTCTCTGATCACTGACGATTCCAAGAAGAATCTTTCGTACAATTTGACCGGTAGTGAATCAATTGATCATGACAAAGCGGCATCAATCATGTCACAAGTTACAGGATTGGACATTCAATATGTTGATGTGAATCCAGATGATTTTTACAAAAGTTTGGTTTCTGCAGGATTATCTGAGGATTATTCTAAATTCTTACTCTATATTGCTAGTGCACTTAGAGATGGGTATGCCGCACCAATTTCGAATTCTGTAAAAGAGTTAACTGGTAAAGATCCAATTACTTTTGAAAAGTATGCAAGAACTTATAAGGAAAGTTGGATTAAATAGTTGTTTACTAATTATTGAATATTTAATATATTCATCAAATGATTTCGGAAAACTTTTCTGCGGATTGGGAGCTTCAGCTCTTACTTGAGAATACGCAGGAGAGTTTTCTGATTATAGACCGCAATCTTGCAGTTATTTCCTTCAATCGTCAATTCGAGTTTCTCTATTCCAAGTATTTTGGTATCCAGGTTCGAAAAGGTGTAAGTATTTTAGAATATGCTCAACCAGAAAGAAGAGAGATTGTAGCAGAAATTTATAGGAAAGTCTTTGCTGGTGAAGAAATAATTTCTGAAATTGTAGTCCCAACAAAAGAGGGAAATACTCGCTACTTTGAGTTAAAATATAAACCGGCATTTGATACAGATCGCAATACAGTTGGAGCGTTTATTTCATGTATAGATATTACTGACCGGAAAAATTACGAAGCAACCATTATAGGTCGTGAGAATCGATTTAGATCTTTGGTTGAGAATAGTCGCGATTCCGTTGCAATTATATCGGCAGATGGTCAGCCAACTTATGTAACTCCATCCATAGAAAAAGTCTTAGGATATACAGAAGAAGAAAGCAGTAAATTAGATTTGTTTTCTCTTATACATGATGATGACAAAGAAGGCGTGCAGAATGCACTCAGTCAAGCTATCCAAAATCCAGGAATTTCTATTCCAGGGCATACTTCTCGAATGCTTCACAAAAATGGAAGCTGGAGATGGATAGAATCCACAATTAAGAATCTCCTCGACGATCCAAATATTCAAGGTATAGTTGATAATTTTCGTGATGTAACGGATAGTCATAATTATCGCCTAGAACAAAATTTAATCTCGCAAATCCTACGAACATTTCATACAAAAGAAGATTTGGAAGAATCCATAGTTGATGTTCTCAAATTGATCGGTCTGTATTTTGGTTTTGATCTTGGTGAGGCTTGGCTTGTCAGTCGAACTGGCAATCAGATCCATTTGCGAGGGAAGTGGTGTCGGAGCCATGAACTTGAAATCGAATCTATAAATTCTTTTAGCAAGTTCAAAAGAGGAGAAGGTTTACCCGGAAGCACATGGGAAGAGAAAGAAATTATTTTCTGGGAAAATTTATCCGAGAATCCGAAATTTGTTCAACGTGATTATTTATCCAAACTAAATCTTACTGCAGGTTTAGGCTTACCTATATCAATCGACAATCAGGTAATTGCAGTCTTTGTTTTCTTTAGCAATAAGAACAACCATATTGCCTTCAACCAACATGAACTCTTGGAAAAGATCTCACTGCATATCGGAATCGATATTGCAAGAAAAATCAGCGAGGATGGGCTAAAGAATATTCTGCGGAATTCTCCGGATTTATTAGGCATTATGAATTTTCAGGGTCAATTGCTTGAGACAAATCCAGCCTTCTTAAATAGTTTAGAATATTCTGAATCTGAATTATTATCGAGAATTTTTACCTACTATATACATTCAGAAGATAAAGAGTTGATGGAGAAATGGATTGATTCGATCTCAAATGATAGAAATCCAGATCCTGTCATCATTCGGTGCCAGACAAAATTGAATCAGATTAAGTGGATTTCTTGGTCTTTCTCCAGGGTAACGCAAGACAGTGATGTTTTTTTTATATATGGCAAAGATATTACAGAAAGAAAACAAAATGAGATCAAATTACTTGAGCTCAATACAATTCTTGGGAAAAGAGCGATTGAATTGATTTCGACCAATCGAGAGTTGGAACAATTTGCATTTATAGCTTCGCATGACCTCCAAGAACCACTTAGGATGGTAACAAGTTTCCTATCAAGACTAGAGACTCGATACAAAGATGTTTTGGATGATGTAGCTAAGCAATATATAGATTTCGCAGTGGATGGCGCGACTCGAATGCGCCGAATCATTCTGGATCTGCTTGAGTATTCAAGATTGGGTAAAAAAGATTTACCTATTGAAACCATTGAATTAGGAAATTTATTAAAGGTCGTTCTGAATTTTAATAAAACTATGATTGACGAAACCAATGCGATTATTGAGATTAAGATGCCCATGCCGACGATCCAGGGAGCTAAGACGTTAATTCAACAGGTTTTTCATAATATCATAGTTAATGCCATAAAATATCGAAATCCGGATTGCAGACCGGAAATCGAGATTTCTCATTCTGAAAACCCGACTCATTGGATTTTTTCGATCAAAGACAATGGAATTGGAATTGATAAACTTTTTTTTGACAAAATTTTCGTCATATTCCAACGACTACACAGTAGAGAAGAATATTCTGGTACGGGAATCGGTCTTGCTATCACCAAGAAAATTGTCGAAAACCACAATGGAACTGTCTGGGTTGAATCTGAATTAGGTAAGGGAAGTGTCTTTCATTTCTCAATTGGAAAGAATCAATGAATTGTAATAATTCTAGGCGTAAAAAATGAACTCAATACATGTTTTGCTTGTGGAAGATAATGACGGAGATATCCTGCTCACGAAAGAAGCCTTGCTGGAAGGTAAGTTCTCGAATGAGGTAACTGTCATAAAAGATGGTTGGAAGGCAATCCAATATTTAGAAGAAGTAGATTTAGACGGGAATTTGAAAAATCAAATCCCAGATTTGATTCTATTGGATGTGAATCTTCCAAAAATGAATGGTCATGAAGTACTGAATCGAATTAAGGCGAATCATAAAATCAAGCATATTCCTGTAATTATGCTTACAACATCTTCCTTGGATGCTGATATCAATCTTTCGTATCGAAGTTATGTAAATTGTTACATAACGAAACCGATTGATGTAAACGACTATGTAAGTATCGTTCATAAAATCCAAAACTTCTGGATATCGGCAGTTCAATTGCCTAGATTGAAAATGGAATGATGTATCCCGAAAAAGAAATAAGAATCTTAATCGTAGAAGATAATGAAGGAGATTTTCTTCTCATTGAGGATTTTTTAAAGGATGAATTGGTTCTATCTGTTCGCAATCATGTTCGATCTTTTCGTGAATTTCTAAATACAATTCAGAGAAATCAAAATTTTGACATTATCTTGTTGGATTTATCTCTCCCTGACGCAAGCGGTGAAAGCTTAGTAGAAAAAACAATCAGTCTAGCGAAAGACATTCCAGTCGTTGTTCTAACTGGATATACGGACAGATTGTTCGGAATCAAATCATTATCCCTTGGAGTTTCTGATTATTTACTTAAAGACGGACTGACTTCTGCTTCTTTGAGCAAGAGCATATTCTACAGCATAGAAAGAAAAATTATCAATCGTAGAATTGAAGTATCCGAACAAAATTATCGAAATCTTTTTCAATTAAGTCCAATCGCTAAATACGTATTTGAGTATGAAACTCTCCGGTTCTTGGATGTGAATAAAGCCGCAATCAATCGATATGGCTATTCACATGAAGAGTTTCTGGAGATGACGATCACTGCCATACGTCCTGAGGAAGATGTTCCTAACTTGCTGCAGATTCTAGAATCATTTCGATACGATCCTGAACTTATCTACAAAGGTATTTTCAAACATAGAATTAAGAATGGTGAATTGATTGATGTCCAGATTCAGTGCAATCGAATCGAATATGGTGAGAAGAATGCGTATTTGGTCGTTGCTGAAGATATCACAGAGCAATTAGCGATCGAACGAGAAAGGTCTGAGAACGAAAGAAAATTAATAGAAGAAGAACATAGACTCAAGTTATTTGAATCAGTGATTAAGAATACATCGGATGCTGTTTTGATTACAGAGGCAGAACCGATCAGCGATCCTGGACCAAGAATTCTTTATATGAATCAAGCTTTTTGTGATATGACAGGTTATACACAAGAGGAAGTGATTGGGAAGTCACCAAGAATGTTCCAGGGTGAGAAAACAAGTAAAGAAGAATTAAGTAATTTAAAGGATGCTCTTAAGAACTGGCAGCCACATACAACGGAGATTTTGAACTATCGCAAAAATGGTGAAGAGTATTGGGTTCAATTTTCCGTCGTTCCAGTTGCAAACGCAGAAGGAATCTATACTCACTGGATTGCGATTGAGCGCGACGTTACCGAAAGAAAAAAACAAGAAGCTGAGCGCGAAGCACTGATCCAAGAATTGGCTCTCAAGATCAAGGACTTACAACAATTTGCGTATATAACCTCCCACAATCTGCGTGCACCCTTATCCAATTTGATTGGTTTCTTGAGTCTTATAGATCTTGAGGCAATAAATGATCCGGAGCTTCAAAACATCATTCAAGGAATACAATCTTCAACGGATCTCTTGAATCTAACCATAGAAGATTTGATTCGAATTCTAATTATAAAAGACAATCCGTCTTTAGAAAAAGAAACATTAGTATTTCAGAATATGGTTAATATAGCCGTCAGGCAGCTATCGAATTCAATAAAAAATTTAGACGCAGAAATTGCTTGTGATTTTAGTAAAGCAAGTTCTATTCAATTTCAGAAATCTTATTTAGAAAGTATTTTTTTGAACCTGATTGGAAATGCAGTGAAATACCATTCTCCAAAACGTAAATTAATCATTCAGATAACAAGTTTTCAGGAAGGTGAGAAAATTGGTCTTACAATCCAAGACAATGGATTAGGAATAGATCTGAAATACAATAAGAAAAGAATCTTTGGATTGTATCAGAGATTTCATAATCATGGAGATAGTAAAGGACTTGGACTCTATCTAGTCAAATCTCAGCTTGAGGCTATGGGTGCCTCTATCACAGTTACGAGCGAAGTGGACGTCGGGACAACCTTCAAAATTTTGTTTAAAGGAGAATAATCAATTGTTCAAAGTTCTACTTGTAGATGATGATGCTATAACTTTAATGATGTGTAAAATGGTTTTACAAAAGGCTTCATTTTCAAGCGATGTTGCCTCAGTCCTCAATGGCAAACAAGCTCTAGAGTTTTTTCAGGAAATCTCAAGTCAAAATACCGTAAATAGCGAAAATGGTAACCAAGATAGATTCATTCCGGACATTGTGTTCTTGGACTTGAATATGCCAGTGATGGGAGGATGGGATTTTCTTGATGAATATATGAATAAGTTTCGTCCATCATTCCCTGATACAAAAGTTGTTATTCTATCATCGACAGTAGATCCAGATGATTACAAGAAAGCTAAGGATTATTCTGTTGTGTACGACTTTTTCTCGAAACCCATATCTGTATCCATTCTGAATGATATCAAGCAAAGAATTCAAAATGCTTGATTCAAATGAGTTTTGTTAATTCTATTTTTGCAAAATACCTAACATTTTGGACAAAAAACCCTATTTGAAGAAAAAACCGGCTTGGCTAATTGTCTCATTTATTGTATACTTACGCAATAGACGAGGTGTTGTGATGATTCGAAATAAATTGTTCATTTTATTAGTTCTTTTGGTGATGGTTTCCTGTGGCGGCAAAAAGAGCGAAGATACGGTTCGTACTGAATCCAGTCAAGAATCGGTTCAGATTACTTTTTTCTCAGGTGATGTCAAGATCATGAGAGATACAGTTGAACGTAAGCCTGAGCTTGGAATGGCACTTGCGAGTGATGACAAGGTTTTAACTGGAGAGAACGGTAAGTTAGAAATTTTGGTAAGACAATCGGGTCTTGTAAAAGTCTCTTCCAAATCTTCGGTGATGGTTTCTGCTTTCATGCGCGATTCAGATGTATCTGACACAAATATCCATATTGATTATGGTAAAGTAGTTACCATTGTTAAGAAAGAAAAGAAAAATGAGAATTTCAATGTTGTCACACCAACCTTGGTTGCGGGAGTTCGCGGCACTACTTTCCTAACTTCAGTAGAGAATGTTAATGATAACAAAAAAGGAATTGCATGTGGCAAGGAAGATTGCCTAGTGAAGGTTTCTGTTTTGGACGGAAGCGTTGCTGTGCATAGAAATGACAGTCCTGAGGAAGTTTTCTTAAGTAAAAATTCCGAACTGAATGTACCAGGCAATAAAAAGCTAAGTCAAGATTTGGTTAAACCATTGGGCAAAAATTCTTTGGGTGATCTAAAGGATATAATCGTATTTCACAAAAGTAATATTGGTGGATACGAGAATCTAGTAAATGAGCTTAAGAATACAAGCTCAGAACTTTCTGCTCTAGACT
Source organism: Leptospira sp. GIMC2001 (assembly GCF_028462125.1). Classification (NCBI taxonomy): domain Bacteria; kingdom Pseudomonadati; phylum Spirochaetota; class Leptospiria; order Leptospirales; family Leptospiraceae; genus Leptospira; species Leptospira sp. GIMC2001. Next base: position 805,685 of record NZ_CP115468.1, read on the forward strand.
CGAGCGGAAGCCTTGATGAAATGCAAGATAGATTGCAAAAGTCTTCTTCCAAAACGCAGTCTGATGAGATTAAGAAGCTAGCAACTGAGACAGATGAATCTCGATATCTCAAGAAAGATATCGCCAAAGAAAAAATTAAACTAGATCCAAAAGAAACATTCTAATTTAGTTTATGATTTTCAGTTCCGAAATAGCGTGGGAAGGATTACTCAGGTAAAAAAACATATTTACTACTCTGATGCGACCGCGCTATTGTACTATTCGCGGTTACTTTAGGATGTTAAATATGCAGACCATTTCCATTCCCTCGTTGATTTTATTATCATTCCTCCTCACGCACTGTAGTTCAATTCAACAACTCGAAAATGTTTCGCACACTCGTGAACGACCGACTCCAACTCGTTATACACCGACTGTAGAAAAAGATAATTTCCAGGATAAAGAAGATCATCGAGTAAGAAGCAAAAATAAACTTGAACCTACTATCTTGCTGGATTTTAGTTTGCCGAATTCATCCCTCTCAGAAAAAGAAAAAACTTATTTTCAGAATGAAATTCGTAGTTTTCTGAAGAAAGAAAAAACCAAATTTATCATTCTTCCAGCTAATTCCGCCATTGATCAAAGACTATCCTTTATCCAAAAAAACGATATAGATGCAATTCTCAACCTAATGGACGAATCAACAGAAGAAGTATATAAATTCAATGCTACGCTGATTGATTCTATCAATGCAAAAGAATACGGATCTGCAAGTTTTGAATGGAAGAAGCCCGATAAATTGGAATCTTCTTCGAGCAATGGAATCGAGATCCTTCAGAAGGATTCAGAATTGAAGATATTGAATCGTATTCCAGACATTTCCCCGAAAATCCTGAGCTTTCCATCATCGAGTGATTGGCAAGCTTTGGTGAAATCCGCAAATGAAGGAACATTGCAGATTTTTGCTTCGTCTTCTGACACTAAAGTTTTGTTAGATGGCAAACCAATGGGAGATGTTCCGATTAGGAATTTTAAATTTATCAATGGACCGCATAGACTGCAAATCTCTAAACCAGGCAAAGATCCAATTACAAAATATTTCCATCTGAGGGCCGGCGAAATAAAAAATTTCTACCAAGAATGGGATGACGATATCTCAACCGCATCTCTTCGTGTATTTAGCTTTCCTCAAGGTCTCAATGTTATATTCGACGGAAGCATTAAAGGTCAGACGAATCAGTATTTCAGTGAGATTGCACCTGGTGAGTTTAATATACAATTAACAAGAGAGTGGGAAGGTGGTGAGATCATTTTTAGTGAGACAGACATTGGTCTGGAACCTAAAAATTCGAAATCCTTAGCACTCCCTTTTCAACTAGAAGATGGAGTAGGTCAGTCCTCATCAGAATTCTGGACTCCTATGGGACAGATTGGATTTAGTCCTGATTATAAACCAAAGCTTGGGTTCAAACGTCTGAGCACAAGGCTTGCACCTGGTGATTATGGATTCTATTCATCTTATATATTTCCTGATAACATTGAAATAAATGGAACCTTCCCCAATCCTCAAGCGGGAGTTACAAATCAGTATGGTTTGTTCTGGGAAGTTGGAAAAGATCTTTTTATGATTGATACCTTAGGTTCAGAGATCGCCTTCTATCATTTTCAAAATGGAGTCAAGAAATCACAATCTTTGCATGTTTGGGAATTCAAGAAAGAAGATCCAGAAAAAGAAAGACCTTTCGAAATCGAAACCAATCGTGAAAAGGGAATCGCTTATATCACTCTTGGCAATAAGAAAATTTTCGAAACACCCATCGATATGAATTCACTCTGGCGGATTGGTGTTATAACTCGCGGAGAGAAATTCTACGAAGGTAATCCTCTCCGTGATCTAAAAATCAAATATCCAGATCTTATAAAATTACAGAAGAAGTGGGATAAATAATGAAATTATCAATTCAACATTTAATAATTGTTAGTATATTAGGGCTGATTGTAAATTGCAGTAGCCGAGAATTTCGAACTACAAAAGATTCTGGACAGTCTGTAAAGGCAACATTAAGTCCAGAAGAAAAAGTAAAATATGATAGGGCATTGCAGATTGTAAATCAAGGCAACCGAGAATTTCAAAAATCCAATTTTAAAGAATCTTTAAAACTAGCAACAACTGCTTTGGAAAATTTCCCAGTATCCGAAGGTTATTACTTGGCTGGCGTTAGCAATTACAAAATGGGAAAAAATGAAGAAGCAGCCAGTGATTTGGAGGTCGGAAGAAAGATTGATCCTAAGAATGAACAGATTCTAATTACTTTAGCGCTCGTTAAGTCTACTTTAGGTGACGAAGAAAGTTCGCTTGAAATATACAATGAGTTGATTCAATTCTATCCTGAAGAGCCAATCTATTCTTTTCGTAAAGGTATCCAAGAAAAAGGTCTGGGAAAATATACAGAAAGTTTAACTACTTTTAAATCTATAAACCCAGAAAAATTTCCACAGAAAACAGAGCTGTATTCGCAATTAGGCGACGTTTCGATGAAACTAAAAAATTACAAGGAAGCAGAAAATTATTTTGCTCTTGCTGAGAAGAATTCTCCTGATTCCAAATCACTCAAGGCCAACACATCTTCCGTTAAGACTGCATCCTATCTCGAAAAAGGCAATAATGCAATGGCATCCAAAAATTATGATATTGCCGTCGCTGAGTATAGCAAAGCAGTAAAGAATGAGCCAAAGAATGCAAGTCCATTGGTTTTTCTTGCAAATGCTCAGATACTTCAGTCAGATTATCGAGGAGGCGAAGCAAACCTCAATAAAGCTTTGCAATTGAATGATGAGTTTGTTCCAGCTTACGAGGCTTATTCGGCACTTTTTTATCGAGAAAAGAAATATCCGCAATCATTGACTTGGGCAGTAAAAGGATTGAAGGTAGCTCCTAAATCAGAAGCTCTCTGGAATCGTCAAGGTCTGGCTCAATGGAAAATGGGGGATAATAAGTCAGCTGCTTTAAGTTTTCGCAAAGCGACCGAGATTAATCCGAAATTCATGGAAGCGGAACGCAATCTTGGATTTCTTTTGATCGAAGAAAAGAGGTTTCGAAATGCGAAACTTACGTTCAATAATTTAATTACTCGGGATCCGTCTAACGCCGAACAGCATAAGAAAACTGCATTGTTTTGTGATCAGTTAGAACTTATAGAGAAAGGAGATAGATTTCTTCCTCAAGGCAAGATTCGAGATGCTAAAAGAGAGTATGACAAGGCTCTAACCCTGAATCAAGAAGAACCAGCTGTTTGGAATGCGTTTGGTCGGATGCATTTTATAGAAGGCAATTCTGCGAAGACTGTGTCTAGCTACAATCGTTCATTAACAATTGATAACGATAATATTCCTGCTTTACAAGGAATGATTCGCCATTATTCAAAAAGTAAAGATAAAGCAAAAGAGAAATTCTATCTCGCAAGATTGGAAAAATTAACCGAAGGCGATGCGACTACAGGAATTCTGATTGGAAGATTGAAAGAAGACTCTGGGGATTTGGCTGGTGCAGAGAAAACATATCTAGATCTAAGAAAGAAATTTCCAGATGACGATGCGGTTCCATTTCGTTTGGGTGTGTTATATTACAAAATGGCGGTGGAGAAGAATACCGAAGAGAAATACGATGAAGCTCTAAGCTACTTGAAAAAGGCAGAGAAAGAGAATCCAAATCTTCCTGATATCGCAGAAACAGAGAGAGTTATAAAAGAAAATCGTAAATTTGATGAAGTTCTTCCCACGATAAGAAAAGCGAATACTCTTTATGATCGAAAAAAATTCAAAGAAGCATCTGCTTTGTATAACGAAGCTTTTGTTAAATCTGGAAAGCCGAATCTACTAGTAAAAGTTGCAGAATGTATGGTCGGTATGGGTGAAGAAGAAAAGGCTATGAGCCTTTTAGAAAATGCTGCAAAAAATAATAAAGGATCAAGCAGCGATTTCCAAGAAGCTATGTATTCTTTTCTATTGCAGAAAGGAGAAGTGGAAAAAGCAGAAAAGGGATTCTACAAGATACTTTCTGAGAACGAAGGATCATTCTATAGCTACTATAAATTGGGACTCATCGAGATGGGACGAAAGAATTACGATAAGTCAATTTCTTTATTAGATAAATCTCTTATTTTGAATTATAATTTTCCCGCAGGAAACGTCGCAAAAGGTGTCGTTTATTATAGAAAAGGTGATCCAAAGGTTGCAAAAGAAGAATTCGATCGAGCAATGGAAAAGGATGACGGTTTAGATATCGCATCTTATAATATTGGAATTCTTTTCTTCAATCAAAGTATGGATAAAGAAGCAAGAAAGGTTTTCCAAGAATTGGCTAAGAAAAATCCTGATTTCGCTGAGAGCTATCATCAGCTATCCTACTTGGATTTTAAAGAAGGCAAAATTGCTTCGGCAGAGAAAAACATACTGAAGGCACTTGACATTGAAAGAACTCCCGCACATCTGTTTGCTTATGCTCGTATTCTGGAAGCGAAGAAAGATTCGAATCGATGGAAGTCAGTTGCTCGCGAGCTAACAGAGAATTATCCTTCATCACAGTATGCAGCAAAATTAAAAGCAGCCGCTTTTAAAGATGAACCAATCTATTTTCAAAATCATGGAATACAAGGAACTTTAGCATCGGATCCAATATTCGTAGGTGATATGATGATCGCCAATTATGGCTCCTCAATTGTTGCAACGAACTCAGCTTCAAAAACCAGAATCTGGCGTAGTCAAGTAAATGAGAATTATCAGCATTTAGCAACCGATATGCGATTGTATGGAGTTTCTTCTAAATCAATAACAAGTTGGAATCTTGAAGACGGTGAAATAGCTGGACGCAAAGAACATGGATTTCCGAAAGATGCGAAGTTTGTTTTTAGTACGAATACTGGAGACGAGATTATCTTAGCCTATCAATCTTCAACTACGACTGTATTCCAGACTTGGAGCTATGAATTGGACAAGAAGAAGGAAGTGATTGTTCCTGGTTCGTGGAACTTTGTTTATAATTCGGTCAGTCAGAAAATTTTGGCATGGAACAAAACAAATGCGACAATTCTATTCGATGCAAAAGATACTGATGATTTGGTTGCAAAAGCGACTAATAGTTCTAAGAATTCAAAGTCGAACCCCAATACTAAAAAACCTTTACTTGGTTCTTGGATTGGCGACAATGCCTTTCTAATATTCAACAATGGATATATGAATTCATCTTCGAGCGGAGATTTTAAATCTTGGAAGACATCTTTTGATCGAGCGAAAGTATTTGGTGATTCGGCAATTTTGTCCAATGGCAATTCATTCTATAGTTGGAATGGAAATGGTGAGCCAACGGAACTATCGTTTGCCAAAGGAGCAAAAGACGTATTGCCTGTAGATGATGGTTTTATTGTCTGGAAGAGCAATGATTCTGCCTTCTATTATGATAAACTTGGCAAGGCAATCGCAGACACCAAAGTTCCTCAGGATTGGAAGGACAGACGTGCTGAAGTCAGTTCACTCTATATTCAAGCTTTGAATCGATCCAAATAGTAGATCCGTTTACCCTCATCTCTTTTTTCTTTTTCGAATTCTGAGATGGGGAAATCTTTTCGCTCGAAACTATATTCCTGATCTTTCCATTTTAATTTTTCGAATTCTCTTAATTTGCGAATCGACCATCTAGCATAACCTCCGTGATCCGTTGCAAAAAGAAATTTCCCACCTGGTTTTAACAAGTTGTAGATCAATTCCAAAAATGGAATCTGGATGGAACGATTTTTGAAATGTTTCTTTTTGGGCCAAGGATCTGGAAAGTTGAGCAAAATTGTATCAAATGTTTCGTATAGAAACAGATCTTCCAGAAACCATTGGAAATTTATTCCAGATAAGGCAATATTTTCTAAACCAAGCTTGCTTGCTTCGACTTCTGTTTGTTTTAATCGATTCCATTTCTTTTCAAATGCTATATAACCAGTACTTGGATTCCTTTTTGCAAGTTCAATAACGACTTCTCCCCATCCAGAACCTAATTCCAAAAATAAGCTCTTTACGGATGAAGGAAAATATTCTACAAGGTTAATTGGAGCAGGATTTAATTCTGGTCTAATAACTATAGATGATTCAAAGGGAGTCCGTCTGCAGATTTTCCAAAGTTTGTGACGAAGTTCTTCTGTTAACATTCCGATAGTGTACCATAGATTTTAATCATAATAAATAGGCAGTCATTTTATAAATGGAAATGAATTTTTACGGTGTCCGAGGCTCTTGTCCAACTCCAATTAGCAAAGAGGAGTATAAGGATAAAGTTATGGGAATTTTGGATGCCACTAAGCAAAAGATAAAAGAAATCGGAGATTCGAATATTAGTACTGCCGATTTATACGAAGCTCTTCCCGATTTATTGAAACGAAATATCGGTGGCAATACAACCTGTCTTTGTTTTACTTCGAAGAACGATAATAAATTTATTTTTGATATGGGAACAGGAATTCGTAACCTAGGTAACGATCTAATTCCCCGTGCATTTGGTTCGGTTCCCCTCGACCTAAATATATTCATGACTCATACTCATTGGGATCATATTCAAGGTTGGCCATTCTTCAAACCTGCGTATTCTCCCAATGTATCTGTAAACTTTTATTCTTGTATTGATGATTTGCAAGAACGATTAGAAAGACAGCAGTGGGAAGATAATTTTCCATTACCTTTTCAGGCGATGGCTTCCAAGAAAACTTTTACCTTACTTACAGAAAAGCAACAGATTCAGATTGGTGATTTTCAATTAACTCCTTTCGCATTGAAGCATCCAGGAAGTTGTACTGGATATCGAATTGCAGATGGCGATAAGGCAGTCTTTTTCTGCACGGACGTTGAGCTACGAGAAGATGAATTGGAATCGTTGAGTCGATGGAAAGAGACGGTTGGCTCGGCAGATGTATTGATCATAGATGCGCAGTATAGTACAGACGAAGCCGATAAGAAGATTGGTTGGGGTCATACATCTGTCAAAATGGCTGTTAAAGCAGGTGTAAAATTGGGTGCCAAAAAAGTTGTGCTCACGCATTTTGAACCCGACCATACTGATGCTTCTGTTATGGAGATCATTCATAATGAGATACATGACTACGATCATGATATCGAAGTTATTGTAGCTTATGAAGGTATGACTCTATCTGTTAACTAAATAGTAAGAATGGATTCCAGATTTGAAGGTCTGTGTGGGAATTGGTGAGTTGACACAATCCCATACGACAGATGTATTCAAATGAATCTGATAGGGTTTTGCAAAGAATAATCTAACAAAAAAACGCAAAACAGCACTAATATTTTCTAACACATTGATCTCGCCAATTACTTTCGTATCAGTGATTGTTGCGGTACAGGAATCTTCTCCATCGATCGTGAGTTTTTGTTGAGTCGGCAAGTCGTATCCAGAAAATTTATTATGAGTTTTTTTTAGAATTTCAATTTTTGTAACTTTGCCTGAAAAAATTTCTTCACCTTTATTCGATACTATGGATATTCTTTTGAAAAAGCCATTTGGATAATTATCGGTTCCTGTAAACCCGCCAAAATTGAGTCGATCTCCTTGCTCGGAAAAGGACCTTAGAATCTCCCAGCTTTTACTGTATTTATAAACTTCGAGATTGGTATTCAAATGCTCCATGCCACCGAGCCCATTTAGATCAATTGTAGTTTCAGATTTACGTATCTGGCCTTTAGCTGGGACCCTTGAGAAACCCACATCGGCTCTCAAGAATCCATTAAATGGTGTTAGGTCAATATCTCCTCCAGATAATGCTATTGGGAACTTTTGTGTGGATGCATTGAATTCTAAATCCAATTCCAAATCACCAGTACGCATTGTAACAAAAAAACTATGTCCTTTTTTCTCCATTTTGTTATCACCAGACTTTTGTCCAAATTCTCCAGTCTTAGCAATTAAATCATAATCAGCATATTCTTGCGTTGTAAAATAGGTACCTAGTTTTGGATGTTTTATATACAAACTCACGCCATTATTGTGAGTTCCTGGACCTAAGTTGCTCACAAGGAATGTAGCAAAGAGAATTGTATCTTTGTCTCGATAATAGTAGTTCCAACCTTGGAAATATCCTTCTTGCGGTTTTGGATCAAAAGATATCTTACCTAATGATTTGGATTCCGGATAGACAGATTCAGGTGCAAGCCAAACGGAAACCAAAATCATTATGAATACTTGGAAGCAAAAGGATTTCTGAAATTGCAAAAAAAAGGTTTTATATTTTTCTCGAAATGATAGGTTTTCAGAAAATTTAGAGTTCACTTTCGGCAATTACAGAGCAAAGAAAAATTTTTCCAAGCATTTAATCAGGTAAATCGTTTCTTTTCGAATCAATTGATCCATCGTGGAATATATCGGATAGTCCGACGATATGGAAAATTGGATGCTCTGTTACACCGTTTTTTTGGAGACTATTCTTTTCTTCGGCGATTCCATCAATATGAACCCATGTATCGTTTTGTTTTTCTTCTTGGTTATTATGGATCTCTGCATGAACTAGAAATTCATAATCTCCAAATTTCTTGATATAAATGCTAACATCATTTTCTTTTTGTTTTACTAAATTTTTGCGAAAGTTCTGAGAGTCGTTAGATCGAGCAAATTGACTGTCTTTTGCTTCATAGTAATTATTCAAGACTGTGAGTATATGGAAGAATTCCTTTTTGCCAGATGTGATTTCTCTCCATTTTGTATCTTGAGTCTTGGTTAGCGAGCTTGCTTCGAGCTTGTGCATATTTCTATCTCCTTGTTTGCAAAGGGATTTCCAAATGAGAAGAGTAAATGACCGAATCGAAAGATAGTATTCGCGAGAATTATCTCGGGCTTGAAAAAAATGGGGATCTAAGTTCTTTTTTCCTCCTTGAAAAAAGCATTATGTCATAAATACTTACCTAAAAGGATGAAATCCACGACTCTCGAACTATTCTGGGTAGAGAAAATAAAGCTAACTCAGAACACGATAAATCTAACCAAAGGTCTCACGGACAGCCAACTGGATTTCCCTGATGATTTGGCGCTTCCTAGCATAAGAAAATCCTTGCATGCAATGGTTTCGAATGATCGTCGCTTCGCAAATTACTTACCGTTCTCATTGAAAATGAGTGGTTTGTTCCGCTTCTCACCTGCATCTCAGGATGAGATTGAGCGCGAATTGACTAAGATACGAGATCTTTTCAATCCTCCAGCTCTTCCGCCGAAATTATCCGAAATCATCATACGCGACCCAGGCAATATAGATTTATCCGATACCAACTCATCATTACTACCGCTCTTTAAATCTTGGGTCGGTGTTCTGAATTCGATTGAGAAAGCGATAGAGAACCTCTCCGAAGAGGATGCAATCTGTCTTCGATACTTTAGCTTATCAGGAATTTATGTGATTCCTGCAGCAATCAATATGACTGCCATGCAGAATCATTTCCTTTTAAAAGATGGGATTTTGCGTTTTCTCAATGATAAGAAATTTCCGAAAGTCTGAGAGAACAGATATTAACTTGACGATGGTGAGAAAAGTTGAATCTTTTCTTTCTTACCTCTAACATTTACCTCACCTGTATTCTTCCAAGTAAAATCTTTTGAACAGTGGTTGTATGTATCCAAAGTAACAAGTATACTTGAATCCAAGTCTTTTGTCAAAGACTCAACGCGAGATGCCAGATTCACGGTATCACCGATAATTGTGAATTCTTTTCGCTGTTCGGGTCCAATATCACCAAGCACTACTCTTCCACTATGGATACCAATCCCAATTTGAAAGGATTTGTTTGTAATATTTTTTATTTCTAAATTGATACTATCCATTTCTTTTTGCATCTCGATTGCGCATTCAATTGCTTTTTTTGCATGATCAGGTTGATCAATGGGTGCGCCGAAATAGGCAAGTATCCCATCACCCATAAATTTATCCAATGTCCCACCATATTTAAATATAACACTAACCATGCGAGTTAGGTAGGCATTCAAAAATTTCACAACATTTTCACTGGATTCTGATTCTGAATAACTTGTAAAACCTCGTATATCTGCAAACAATACTGATACTTCTGGATTAGAGTAGGATTGATTTTTTCTCTGGTTCATGATCACATCACTTACACTAGGTGAGAAATATCTTGCTAGTTTACTTCTCTGATTCTGTTCTTGGGCAAAAGCAGAAGCAACGATAATGGGACGCCTTGAGACATTGATTGCAATTAATACTGCGAATGTATAAATTAAACTAATAGAAGCAACCCAAGTTGGAAATTTTACACCCACGTAATCAATTAGGTACAATGTAAACAAAAGTGAAGAGATGCCAGCGACTATAGAAGGAAGATGCCTTATTCCAGATGGTGCTGGTATAATGAAGAGCAGAAAAATTGTCATCATGACGATTGCACCAATTTGAGGATATGGAGCGATGTTAATGGACATATAAATGGAAGCGAATATAAAGGGAATGTCGACCAAAGGGGCTGACCAGTGAATCAACCAATGGAGTTTGGAGTTGATTTTAGTTCCTCGAAGAATCAATAATGATATTAGAAAATAGATGAGCAATGCAGGTATTGGGATTCTCCAATCATCTTGTTTATAAAAAATTCCCATAACAACAGACATGGCAAGCCAGAGAAATGTAGATATGGATCTAAAGAAGGCAATCTGTCTTGCATTTCTTGAATTCTCTTCTTCTAATATAGGCAAGATGTTGGAATTTATTTCACGATTGAAATATTTGAGAAACATAAATGTTAGATGAATCCAAAAAGACTTTCAAGTCAATTGCAAATTATTCTCTATTGCTTATAACGTGATTGATATTTCGATTCAAGTTTTTCCATCCAGTTCTTAATATTGGCGAATTTTTAAATTCTTCTATGAATTTTTCTTCTGAGATTGCGAGTAGATCTTGTATAGATTTAGTTTTTTCTAATATCATTAATGGAGAATATTCCCTTATCTGGGTTTTAACATTTTTCTTTCTAGCTGATACTCGATTCCAGGGGCATACATCTTGGCAAATATCACAGCCATAGATCCAATTCTTCGTTGGCAGATCAGTTGTATATTCTCCCTTCGTTTCAATTGTATGATGGGAAATACAGAGATTCGCGTCCAATTGATAGGGAGCGACGATCGCTTGAGTTGGGCATGCGTCTATGCAAGCAGTACAGGTTCCACATCGATCCTTACTCATTCCTAGAATCGAATCAGGATCGCTGGTATTCTCTAAATTAGATTCGAATAGTAGATTGTTCTCACAGAGTATTACGGTAAGAAAAAAATAAGAACCCAATGACGAATTGAGAAGTAATGTGTTCTTGCCAATCCATCCGAGTCCAGCTTGCCTTGCGAGAATCTTCTCGGGAATCGGAAGTGAGTCAACAGCTTGGCGAAACTTGGATTCTGGAAATGTCCTTCTTAAATATTCGATTATAGGTCGCGCTTTGTTTTTTAGAACATCATGGTAGTCTTGTCCCCACGCATACTTCGAAATTCTATCTTCCCATTGAACCATAGCATCAGTTGATTCATTCGTAGGATAATAAACCGATCCAAGGACTATGCAGGAATTGACTGTGAATCCAAGATTCTCAAAATCCATTCTTATAGACTGGCGTTCCGGAAACCAATCCATAGAAGCATAGAATTTATTTTCAATAAAACTTTGGATATTTTCACGATCTTGCAAGGGTAGCTTAGCTTCGGTGAATCCAACTAACTCAAAATGATTTTCCGCTGCAAGAAACTGGATTTGTTTTCTTACTGAACTGATAAAATCTTGAGTATGTTGGCTTTTATTTTCCATATTTTATCTTGGATGCTTCATTCTATTTTGGAATTTAGATATTGATAGAATCGATGTTAGGCTGTGGGCAATATTCAGTGAATCAACAGAATTGTCCATTGGAATGTTGATCAATTGATCGCAAAGGTCTAAGACATTTTGGTCCATTCCGAATGCTTCATTTCCAAGAATGAGAACCCATTTATCTGGAAAGGGAAAATCCCAAATCGGTATAGATGTCTTTGCATCTGTTTGTAGAGAAGTCCCAAGAATTCTATAACCATTTTGTTTCCATAAATCGATTGATCTTTCGATCGAATCGATTTTGGCAATTTTCATATTGAATACATTGCCCATGGAGACTCTAACAGATCTTCTAGAGTAGGGACTTGAGGTATATTGATCATAAGCAAAACTTTGAATTCCGAGAGCAACTGAGCTACGAAGTATCGATCCAATATTTTCTGCATCATGAACTCTATTGAGACAAATGATTTCTGAGCCAAGTTGTTCAATAGATAAAGATTTTGGAATATAGGATTCTGCTAATAGATTTCTATGAATTTTGAATCCTACCAACTGTTCAAGATTCTCCTCGGAAATTTGCAAAATGAAACTTGGATCTATATTCTGTCTCAGGAAAAACTCGCAATTCCTTTCGATTGATTCCTTGGTTCCCAAGATAGATTTCAATGGGAGGTTCGATTCAATGAGTCTTTGTACAACTTTCTCATTTTCTGCAATAAAGACTTGGGAATCATTCTTCGGCACCTTGAGATTGCGGTATTCATTTAGCCTAGGATCTTCAAGGCTTACGTTTACTGCATTAGAATAGGGATTTTTTTCCATTTGGATTCATTCCCATTCAGTCCTCAGCTGAATGCAAAGGCAATGATCTTATCAATATTTTATAAAAAATTTCTGATTCATTCAGATTTTGTCCGGGGTCTATTGTATTCTGTTTCTATAGATGAGGAACAGAATATGAATAATGTAAAAACCAACCCAGAATCCAATACAATCAACCAGGCTCTGCTGAATAAATCAATTGCGAACAAGTCCATATCACTCAACGAATCCAGCCTTAATGCAAAAATCGATTGGCTAGCAGATATGATGGCAGATGCGCTAATGGAAGAATCTAGAAAAAGAGTGCAGTTTCGTTTATTGAATAAGAACTTCAGTCCCGAAGCTGCTTAAGCAGTTTACTTGCCTTGTTTCCAAGCTACCATGACTGCTTTGTCTTGGTTAGGAAAGAAATTTAGCATAAAAGAAGATTGTTGCTTGGAAATTTTTTCAAGTTGACGTCTGTATTTGAGTGTCACGCCAGGAAATGCAAGATGTCGGATTACGACTTTGACATTGTCTGGATTGAATCTTTGCGTTTTCAAATATTCTAACTTTTGCGTAAAGAGCTCGATCACTTTTTTTCGTTTGGTATAGTCTTCGAAGATTTCTTTGAATTCAGCTTTCTTCGAATCATCCAGCTTACCGCGAGATCTTGTTACGGCTTCTTTGATCTTGATGATCTTTGGCTCAAGGTTTTCGAGTTCATTCTCATAATTTTTTAGTTTGATGATACCTTCATTGAATAGGCGATCATTTCTGTAATGAAAACCTACTTCTATGGTTGTGTCTAGCTGTGCATTTGAACCTAGATTCGCGACAGATAGTCCATTGTATAAAAGAAGATCGGATGAAATAATTGATCCAGCATCCGCAGTAACAAAAACAGAACCTAAGCATAAGATCTTAGAATTGAGAATATAATTCTCTACGATTAGATCACCCGCGACTTCAATATTTGCGTTTTCTATAAATTTTGCATGAAGGTCGCCATTCACTTTTAAAAGACCTTTGTTTCGATCTCTACCTTTGATGCCGCCTTTGATGTCAAGAGTCTCAGCGACTTCAACATCCATTGATTCAACATTTCCATTTACGAATAGACTTGCTTTGCAGACTAGCTTCGAGCCATCTACAATGCTTCCTTGTACACGAATCGTTCCATCAAAATTGATATTACCTGTTTCTAAACCAACATCAGTTTCGATATTGAGTTCAGGAGATACTGTCACAGAATTATCTGTAGTAAAAATTACACCATTGCAAGTTGCATAATATACCTTTATCGTATATTCTTCGTTATCTGGATCATGTTGTTCATTGAAGCTGACATTCTTACCAACAATCAATTTTGGTCTTTTGATTGCTGGAGCATGGATGGTTTTACCGAAAACGTCCAATCCGGATTCACCAGGAATTCCTTCGAAATGGGATGCAACTTGTTCGCCTTGCTTTACATGAACAAATCTTTCAATATTTCTAAAATCTGCAGATCCATCCTCTTTTATAACGACTCTTTGGGCTCGTGGGAAATTGAATTTAATCCAACCATCCACTCCAGGTTTCGCTGGAATTCCTTCGGCTACTGGGAAGTGAAGAACCTTTGTCAAATTTTCCTTAGATGCAAGGACTTTATTGATCTCTGCTACAACTTTCTGTAGCTTTTCATAATTATTGGGATTCTCTGGAATAGAAAATCGTTCGAAAGTAAGACTTATATCAGTGACAGTTGCTTCTTTGCCAACGAGCCATGAAGGTTTTACGACGAGGGTTGCGAGAAGATTATCGTTTGAAACTTCCACATTCATTCCCCGATCTAAATTGTATTCTTGGGCTTGTGCTGCTTGAAATGGATTCATAGCAACTGTTGATTGCGTTCCGTCACTATTCGAATCTTTCAAATTTTTACCATCCATCACATTCCTTGAGACGAATAAAACCTGTAAATCTCACACATCTTTTAATTTTTTCTAAAAATTTGTATGGATAGTGTATAAATCTTCGTCGTCTATAAGTTATTAACAATCTAAAACCCAAAATTTGCAAGTTCAGTTTTCTATTTGAAGCTTTTCACAATGACTTTATGAAAAACGAATGTTCAAGATAGATAGAAGAACGATTCCGAGCCCTTAAAACCAAGAAAAAAAGTATCCAAAGCATCTTGTTACACCAGGAACGCCTGCAATTTGTGTATGGAGAGGCAGCTGGTCGCCATGAGTAATCACATTTGAGACCTCGAGGTAAACTGGATGCATTCGGTTGCGCAGGCAGGCGTGAATTTTGATAGATTCCTTATATGAAATTACGGGGTCATCGTAGCCATGAAGCAGGCTTAGGGGAGATTTAAATTGCGCTAATTTATAATAAGGCGAGAAATCTCTTTTTATCGAATTGGGCATCACTTCTCGAATTCCATCAATTAAGGACATCCGGAACTTTTTATCATTTAACATTTGTTTCATGAAGTCTCGAGCTGATTTGCTTAAGCCCTCAATTAGTTTGGGGCCTATAGCATTTTCCCCAGTCCGATACAGTCCATTGTCAAGAGCTAGATTGTAAACTGATTCGTTCACTTCGTTATGCAATTTCTTGTCTAAGTATCCAAGGAAATTGAGCATAACAATCAATCCCGCATAATTATCGATTTCAAAATTATCGACAGCATAAACTAATGATTCTCCAAATGAATTGTAAGAACCAACTAACATGGATGAGCGAACGAGGTCACTTACCTTGGGATCGGATAGTGCAATGAGTCCTAATGCACCGGAAAAGCTTGCAGAGAAATACCCAACCTGACCGGGTTTGTGGAGATCTTCTCTCTCATAAAAATGTTTAAATAAATTGACTGACTTTTCAATGGTTACTTCCCTTATCAGTAGGGATTTTACTTCCGATAACTCTGGACAGGCAACTGAGTATCCGCAGAGCGCAAGATTTTTTGCTAAGTTTTGGATTCGGACATCATCAATTCCTAAAGCACTCATTCCATGAAGTAGGAATATTCCAGGTAGGTTTTTTGGGTCTTTACCTGGTGGATAGAAAAGTAAAGTTCTTGTTCGATTGCCTGGCGAAAATTCAAACTCAGTCTCATGAACTTGAGCTTTATCATTTTTTCGAATTCCGGAATAGTATCCGAGTAAAGGGATACCTTTAAGTAAGGGATTTGCTTGCATCAGTAAATTTTTCCATCAAGAGAATCAGAGTCATTCTCCCCAAATTGATTCCACCCCTCTTGTCTGTCAAAAAATATATGAGTATGTATTGCCTAAACCTTTTCATATCTACAGAAATCAATTTATGATTCAAATTTTCTGGAGGAAGTATGTCAATATTGAATCTTCCTTGCTTCATTTCACTGATTAGACTTGCAGAAATTTGATTTGCAAACTCCAAAACTATCGATGATGAATGCGGCCTTGTTGTCGGATCGATTCCGAAACTATCAGCGATCTTAGGTAGCAGTTTTAATTTTGTATATCCGTCCATACACAAAAACATGGCGCCATTGACTTCACCTTCGAAGGCAACTTTCGTACAATTCTCAAAACAGATCCCTTCGTTCTTTGACGGTCCATAGGCTTCACGAATTGCTGATATGCGCAAAGTATTTCTGATATAGTCCGGTAGCACTTGTGAAATAGTAAGAATGAATTTTTCGTCTAACAGTGGATCCATTATTTTTTGCCTAAGCGGATAGCTTGTGACTTTTTCTTTTGGCAAGATTCAACTGGATGAAGGCGTTCTCTTCCCATTGACTAGGATCTATAAAATTAGCTTCACGTTTGGAGTAACCTAAAACAAATTCCGAATAGAAACCGTTCTCATCCATAAGTTTCAAGGTTTTATTCAAATGCTCACCTAGATCTTCAACCTCGGTTGCAGTCAAAAAGAAACTGAGTGTGGATTCTTTGATTCGGAAGATTGAAGTTGGAAGCATCTCTGCAAGAAATGCGATAAATTCTTCTCTGTCATCCGAACCTGCAATCTCTAAAAGAAATAAAGAGGTCAGTTCTGTTGCATGGAATTTTTCCCGAAGTATAGTTTTGAAGTGATTTCGGTTATAGACCAATGTTCGCGGATCCATAATAGCAAGTTCGTATTCATTTCGAGCTTCCCATTCAAAAGCAAATCGATCTGCTTCCGATTGAAAAATCAATAGATCCTGATCGGTAAAGGAAGAAAGCGTCTCCATCATAATAGCCCCATAGATTCTATGTGGAGTGGAGATTGGGATATAAATTATTTTCCCATTTTCTGATCGTATATGTATTCTTTGCATAAGGTTTGTGATGATCGTTGGGTCGGCTTCCAAATATGCATCCATATCACAATTGATAAAGAGATTTCCTCTCTGAATTAAGAATTCCATAAAATTCTCTTTTTCAAATACAGTAAATAGTGAGTTATCGATTTTTGTGCGATTGGGAAGTTCTTGAATGAACTCTTTTACAATTGGACCCAAAGTTTCCTTTTTGAATCTATCCACGCGAAAATTTTTGATTCCGGCAGGTTCGAGATTATTTTCCTTGTTTTGCGATGAATTATTTTTTAAATTATATGAAATATTTTCAAATGATTTATTCGAAGTTAGATGAATTTGATCACGTTTTTGATGATTTTTATCTTTTTCATGATTTTCTAATTCTTCATCCAATATATCTTCATCACCTGAACTTTCCTGATTCGGAAAGCTTGAATATGGTTTCGAAAATTCTTTATCGGGTTCACCATATTTTCTAATCTCCCGGGTCACCATCGAATCTTTGGCTTCCGTACTTTCTGTATTTCCCATAAGCATTATGGTATAGAGAAATAGAGCCAGTAGAGTGATGGAGATTGCGCCAAGAGCTAAGGTTTCAATTGAGCCTGAACCCAGGATAGCAAGTGTTGGAAATCCGACGATTGCTGGGAAATAAATAATTCGTTTGTCTTTCATAATCATTCTGCCGTATACTAATAGTATCGGGAGAGATGGTTCTACCTAAACCGTTTTTCTAAGATGGGGAATTTTGAAACTCTACTCAGAACTTGCTGAATATTACTTCGATATTGAGAAACCAGGACGAAAATTGGATGAAGAAATCCATTTTGTTTCTGAAGTATTCAAGCGACATAATGTAAAATCCGTTGTGGATATCGGATGTGGATCAGGAGAGCATGTAAAAGACCTACAAGCAATGGGTTTCAAAATCATGGGAATTGATTCCTCTCCGAAGATGATTGAAACAGCCAAGAATCGATTTCCGCATTGTCGATTTGAAGTAGGTCGTATGGAAGACTATAAATTAAAAGAGCCTATCGATGGCTTAGTCTGTCTATTCGGCACGTTCAATTATTTAATGACAAATGATGATATCAAAAAGTTTTTTCAGAATGCTTATAAGAATCTGAAGACTGCTGGCATTCTAATACTTGATGTGTGGAATGCGGAACCGATAAAGAGAATCAAGCGTAAACCATTGGGTCTTGTTGCAAATATAAGAGTTGGTGAGACAATGATTCGTCGTAATCGGGGATTTCGTTTAACGAGAGCAGATGATTTAACAATGGTTGAAGTCAATTATGTTTATAACCTTAATAAATCCGATATCAAAGATAAGCATGTAATGCGAGTGTTCTATCCTCTTGAGATGGAAACTCCCATCAAAGAAGGAAAATTTGAAATCCTCAATCAGTTTGGTGGCTTCAGTGGTGAAAAATTCAGAAAATATGGTGGAAGAATCCTTTACGTTCTAAAGAAACGATAACATAATAGTCACAAAGAAGGTGATGTATGTCGGAAGAAACCCAAGAATTTCAAGTTATTGTTGTTGGAGGAGGACCAGGAGGTTACGTTGCAGCGATTCGCGCATCTCAACTTGGTTTTAAAGTAGCAGTAGTAGAACGTGAAAAAATGGGTGGCATTTGTTTGAATTGGGGTTGCATACCAACCAAAGCTTTATTAGAAAGTGCTCATCTTCTAGAAGATATTAAATCATCAAAACAATTTGGAATCCAAGCAGATAAGATTTCAGTTGAATTCCCAGAAGTCATAAAGCATTCACGAAACGTTGCAGACCAGATGGCAAGTGGTGTTGATTTTCTCATGAAGAAGAATAAAATTACCGTGATCAATGGTAATGCAAAAATCATCGACAAGACTACTATAGAAGTTTCTGACAAAGATAAAAAAGTTATTTCGAAACTAAAAACTAATTATATCATCTTAGCTTTGGGTGCACGACCTCGTCCCTTACCATTTCTGCCATTTGATGAGAAATTTGTTTTGTCGAGCAGAGAAGCAATGGTTCTAAAAGAAGTTCCTAAAAAGCTAGCTATCATTGGAGCTGGGGCGATAGGAATTGAGTTTGCTGATATTTATGCCTCAATGGGAAGCGAAGTAACTGTCATCGAAGCTCTTCCAAACCTGTTGCCGAATGAAGATGAAGAAATCTCAAAAGTATTGGAAAGATCTTTCAAGAAACGAAAGATTGATTTTTATACATCCACCAAAGTATTGTCAGCTGAAGTTTCTGATAAGAAAAAGTCAAATAATATTTCTCTTACTCTGGAAGGAAGTGATTCCAAGAAAGAAACGATTGAATGTGATCGAGTGATTGTTGGAATTGGGGTGATTCCAAATACTGAACAAATTGGTCTAGAAGAAGTTGGAATCAAAGTATCACGAGGATTCATTGATATAGATAAATTCTATAGGTCAACTGTTGATAATATTTATGCGATTGGTGACTGCATTGCAACTCCCTTGCTTGCTCACGTTGCATCCAGTGAAGGTATTCGTGCCTCGGAAGATATTTCCATTCGGGAAGGCAATCCCCATCATTTAAAACCTGATTTTCTAAATTACTCGGCTATTCCAGGCAATACTTATTGCCATCCTGAAGTTGCATCTGTTGGATTAACCGAGAAAAAAGCAAAAGAGAATGGTTTAGAATTCAATATTGGAAAATTTCCGTATACTGCAAATGGTCGAGCACGTGCAATGAATGATGCCGAAGGATTTATAAAATTGATCGCAGATAAAAATACGGATGCTATCCTTGGTGCCCATATTATTGGAAGTGCTGCAACTGAGATGATCAATGAGATCGTTCTCGCAATCAATAGTGAGCTAACGATTACTGGAATTGCTAGATCTATTCATGCGCATCCAACAATTTCGGAAGTGATCATGGAGGCAGCAGAAGCTGTTCATGGTAAGGCGATCCATATTTAAAAATGGTTCATCTAATCGAATTAGGATTAACCGCAATGTAATTGTAAGTAGTAGCTATGGACAAGATTTGGATTCCATAGCTTCAATCCATTTGTATATTAAATCTACACCTTCAACATGCGTGAGCGCTCTTCCAATCTGGGGCATCATCGCTCCAGGATCAGTTGTAGCCATTCGGTAGTGTAGGATTGATTCAAGTGGTTTGCCTGGAACTACATCAAATCTTAGGCCACCGCCACCTTTGCCAGCAGATCCAGGAGTTTTGCAAACACCAAACAATGATGAGTCGCTCTCATTGTATGATAGAATTAGTTTGGAATTGATTCCACCTGCCGCACTCGCTTGATGACAATGGGCACAGTTTATATCAAGGTAAGCTCTCGCTCTATCGTTTATAGATTCATTTGTATTGGATGCATCTGCAAGTTTAGGGATACCGAAAGAAGGAAGACCAACTAATGCTTTTTTGGATTCCATATATTCCAGTTGGTTCACTTTGTCCGCAGAAAAGCTATAATCTTTATTGAGATGCCTTGCTTTGATTCCAATAGGCACGATGGATTGTGATCTACCTTCATATGCTTGATGACAAGACGCGCATTGATTTCTGGATGGGACGCTGTAGTTAAAAGATTGTTTATTTCCAGATTCATCCTTGTAAACAACCGGAATGGATTCTCCTGCGTAGGCAATTTCTGCGTCTGTATTCAGCTCATTCCAGAGATAAGATACCGCAAACCATCCTTGAGGTTGATGGATGAGGAGACGCGTCTCAAGCCTTTTGCCATATTTGCCTGACTTGGTTGCAAAATTCTCAGGCAAGGAGAAAGTCTTAGCAATAATGCTTCCAATAGGTAGTTCAAATTCCTTCTCAGAGTTATATGCCATATTGGTTCCGTCTGGTAGAAAGATGATTCTATCCTTTCTGGTATAATCCGAGAAAAGAGGAGTGTTCAAATCGTACGGTATCCCAGTAGAAACAGAAGTTAGACTCTCAGATTTAATTTCAGTAAACAATCCATACTGAGAAATTTTGTCATGAACTTTAATAGCTTTACCATCTAGATTCAGATTTGCCTTCGAAGAGCAGTTTGCTGTATTAAGACAGACTAAAAACGATATCATAATTTTCGCTATGCTATCCCTATATTTAATTCTAAATAGAATTTTTAATCTGTCTATCAATTGCAATTTAGGCTCCATAATTTCTATCCTTTATTTGATTAGCAAAAGCAATCATGTTCCAGGAAATTCTATCGGCATTCCTTCGAATTTGAATCCTTCACAATCGAATCCATTGTTCGGACTTCCTCCGTAGGATGGTGTGTCTGATATTTTGTATACTCTTGTATAACCTGCTTCTACGGAAGCTTTGATAGATTCATCCGTTGGATCTTCAGAATTATTTAATAAGGCTGGAAGATTTATATCAAATATGGATGGATCTTCTTTTCCTTTATTGTTGTTCTTAAGGCAAATATTGTTGTGATTGCCTGGGTTATTACCGAACCAAGTCGTCATCGCAAGAATTGTAAAACCAGGCTCAACTCCATCATACATTATGTTCGGAACTGGCTCAGGCTTTAGTCCTTTCGAAGCGTTAAATGTATTCACAGCATCATTCACTAATTTGACAAGCACTCCTAGTGGACGATCTGTAACATTGGTTTTGCCATTATCTACTGCGGAACCGGATCCGCCTCCAAAAGAATTGTCATGTAAATAGATATTATATGCTCTCCAATTGTTCATAGGCCACTCAGAGAAATTTGGAGTCTCAGATACTAGACCACTCACAATTCCAATGTCCGTAGAATTGTTTGAACCAAATTCATTATCGTAGATTTCAATATCACGAATTGAAGTTAGAACCATCCCAATCCCAGCGGGAACTGTTTTTACAATCCCTGTGCTAGCAAAATTTGGATTATTGTTATTCATGATTTTGTTTTTATAGACACGTATATTTCTCGAGACTATTGTATTTTTATTAAGATCATAGGCAAGAAAACCGCCAGTATTGTTCGTTACAATATTCTCATATACATCAGCATTAATTGTATTTTCAATTTCGAGGCCCATCACATTGTACTCAGCCCTGTTGTATCTAACAAGCGCATTGATGCATTGACCGACATACAAACCTGCATCTGATGCATAGAACGTATCTGTATTTTGTAACAGGACATTCACAACATTCACCGGGTAGACTCCATAAGCACCATTCTTCTTCATATCCTCACCGGATGTTGCTGACCAAGTCACTTCGATATTATCGATAATTATATTTTCGGATAAACGAATTTCTAATCCGTTCTTAGGGCTATCCAAAATTTTTAAATCACGAATAGTAAAAGAGTTTGATGCTTCAACATCTACTCCATTAACATTTCCTGCTTCTACAAATTTTAAGATGGTTGCCTTCTTGCCTGCACCCTTCAAGGTAATTCCATTTACCGAAGAAATTGAGACACTATTGTTGAATACAAAGGTTCCGGCTGTGAGCTCAACTGTTGTACATTCTTCTAATGAATTGAGGACAGTTTGTAACTCTTTGGTCTGGGCTGGAGTGAACTTTAATTTCTTGGATTGCTTGTCATTACAGTAGATTTCTGAACTGGAAAAAGTCTTCGGGAAAACTAGATCTGTTCGCTTCTCCATACGTGAGAGATAGAGAAAAGTTATATATAGGATTGGTAATAAAACGATTGTACCAATAACCAATAGTTTTCTGTTAACGTTCTTCATTGAAATTCACTCCTCAAACCTAATAATGATCAATTTAATGCAAATTCAAGAACAACTTGAACGCAAGATAATTACAAGAAAAAATCTCCGCAAAATGAAGAGATTTGGATTGATTTATGCCATTAGTATAGGTGTAGCCTTAGCAATTCTTGGGTCAAAAGGCGACTGTATTCGTTAAATGTTGAGTCCTAGAATTGGGCAGATCTGAGAATAAAACTGGAATTCTGAGAAATTTATTGATAAATTGTGAAATTATCTGATTCGATGAGTTAATTATTTCCTTTTTTCAATTATTGTCTGGTTTATTGGTCAATTTATCATTTTATATCGACTAATAAAGATTAACTGAAGATCAGATGGAAATAGCATATACGGATGCTGCGGGCAGAGTTTCTGATCCGGATCCGATCTGCTATAAATCCTATGTGAGTTTAGATGCAGGTGATGTTAGTGCAATGCCACTTACTCCTGGCTTATATACTTGGTCGACTGAACTGACTATTGATAAGATTCATTGACATCATATCAGCGGTTTTTTTTGTCTTAAAATCTCAAAATAATCTATAAAATAAACCTTGTCAAAATGCAATCTTTGAATAGGTTCATGTCTGTGAGTTGTCTTCGGCGATTTATTTTTTTGTATATTCTGACTGCTCTGATTTTCGGCAATACCGTAAGTTCAGAAGAAATTTCCATTCATGTAGAAGATTTTCAGAATATTTCAAACCTTGCAAGATACAAGGTGGTCGATCCAGAAATTCTGAATCCTCTAAATCCTCAGATCCTAGGATCGAGTCCGAATCAATCCAATGAAGATTCTTCTATTGATGGGAATGATTGGAAGAAATTTAATCAAAATTATCCAAATTTAGGTTTTTTGCGTAGCGGAGTATGGATTCATTTTCAATTTTCGAATCCCAGTAACTCCAAGAAAACGTCATTTCTAGAACTCCGATATCCTTTGTTAGATGAGGTGGATTTTTATGAGATTAAGAATGGAGTTGTAATCCAAGATGTTCATACTGGCGATCTTCGCAATTTTGATACGAGAAAAATAGAGAATCGTTTTTTTACTTTCCCGATCGAACTCGAATCTCAAGAAAAGACGGAAGTTCTAATTCGAATTTACTCTACAAGCCTTTTCTTTTTGCCTTTTCGTATCTATTCCCCCATAAGTTTCTATAAGTCGATTCAGAGAGATAGTTTAATTTATGGATTCATTTATGGGATTATGGCGTTCGGAATTGTTTATACTCTAGTTTGGTTTTTTCTTCTTAGATCAAGGATCTATCTAGTCCTAGCACTAATGATTTTAATCAGTTTGGTATTTCTATCTATTCTCTCTGGTTATTTTTTTGCAGTATTCTTTCCAACCTATCCAGAATTTATTTCGAGAATAACACCGAGTCTTGTCTTTGTCAATTTTGCATTGTTTCTTTTGATCATGATCTATTCGATGATTATCAACTCATCTTATCCGAAATTTCATAAAATCCAAATTGGAATATCGATACTGTGTTTAATTTTTGCAGCAATTGGATTTTTTCTTCCTCAAGAGATTACATTGCGAGTGGCAACTATTTCAGCTTTTTTGATCATTGGAATCTCTATTTTCAATGTTGTCCAAGGTCTGATACGAAAAGTAATTATTTCTTACTTCTTTCTTCCGATTATTTTACTCTATTCTTTTTCTGCTGGAATTAGAGCTGTATCGGCTTTCGTCGAGTTGCACGAATTTTTCTATTGGATTGATTGGAGCCAGGTCAATATTCTATTTTCAATTGCGTTTATTACAGCTGGATTGAGTTATCAATTTCTAAAATTAAAGAATGAAAAAGATGATATTGAGAAGCAGTATTTTTTCTCAGACAAAAAGTTAACAGAAATCAAACAAGAATTAAATGTTGCAAGATCAATTCAGAATTATTTATTGCCTAGCTCACAGCCAACTAATTCAAAACTATCCGTCGAAGCTTACTATCGCCCAGCAAGTGAAATCGGTGGTGATTTTTATGACTTTGTAGAACTCGATGAATCGGGGATTGGATTTTTTATGGCTGATGTGACGGGACATGGTGTATCAGCAGCTATGTTTGCTTCAATGGTAAAATTTTCTCTTGCAGGATCTGCAAAAAAATCTTGGAAATCACCAGCGAAACTTTTAGAAAGTCTAAACTCCAATCTCTATGAGACATTGGGTAAGTTTCAGCTAACAGCTATTTATATATTCTGCGATACAGCTTCCAAGGAACTCAGAATTGCTCGATGTGGCCATCCTCCCATGTTACTCCTGACAGAGTCGCAGCCTAAACCTCAGGAAATTTTGACCAAGGGTGCCTTGATCGGATTGCTAAAAAATCAATCTCTCGAAGAGAAGGTGATATCGATTGAAGAGAAAACTCGATTCTTTATCTATACAGATGGATTGGTGGAAGTGGAATCAGATTCAGGTGAAGAGTTTGGAATAGAAAAACTCACGAATCTGTTAACGGAGAAAGCTCATTTGAATCCAAAAGATTTTTCCCAAACACTAGTTGCGGATTTGAATCGGTTTGCCAGCAAAAATTCAGGCTTTCATGACGATGTCACTTTCTTAGTTGCAGATTTTAAAAATTTATAATATAAAAAACCAAATTGTCAATAGCCGGTTGTCTAATTAACAATTCATTTATGGTTTGGTTTTCTAATGCAGTTTAATACTTCGACCTTCATTGGTTATTTTATCATCATGTTTTTCACTTTCGGCAATTGTTCTTCATCCAATTTATTCTATGATCCAAACAAAACTCACCATACAAAATCTGGTTTTATAAATCCAACACCTGGATTTCAAGATCACGGATTTTTGGATCTTTTCCGCTGGATGTCAACGAGGTTTCTCAATGAGACGTCCTTAGATCCAGAGGATTACGAATTTATAACTTATGAGAATGATGGGAAAAAATTATTGAATTATAATGGTCGCTGGTCTGTGACTTGGATCGGCCATGCAACCACTATAGTCCAGATTGAAGGAATGAATGTGGTGACCGATCCAATCTGGTCGGAGCGTTGTTCTCCTGTTTCTTGGGCGGGGCCTAAGAGATACACGAAACCTGGTGTTGCAATTGAGAATCTACCCAAAATCGATGTGGTAATTATCTCGCACAATCATTACGATCATATGGATATTCCTAGTTTGCTTGAATTGGATCGAAAATTTTCACCTTTGTTTTTGGTTGGTTTGCGCAATCGTCAGTTTCTAATTGATGCAGGAATACAAAACGTACGGGAGTTGGATTGGTGGGATGAGATCGATGTGCTCGGTAAGAAAATCGTTTTCACTCCAACTCAACATTTTTCAGCAAGGGGTGTGTTTGATCGTGATGAGACTCTTTGGGGTAGCTATGCGATAATCGGCAAGAAGACTAAGGTTTTTTTTGGTGGTGATACGGGCTATTTTCCCGGTTTCAAAGAGATTGGAGAGAAGTTTGAGGGATTTGATCTCGCCATTTTGCCAATCGGAGCCTACAATCCGAAGTGGTTTATGGAGCCTGTTCACATGGATCCGCCTCAATCTGTTCAGGCTTATATCGATTTGAAAGCAAAATTCCTAATGCCTATGCATTATAATACTTTCGTTTTGACTGACGAGCCGCTCGATGAGCCAGTACCGTATACCAAGAAGGAACTCGAAAAAAGGTCAATCTCTCTCGATAGGCTCTTGGATCTTAAACTGGGAGAAAGTTTTTTTGGGAACTAATTGCAATCTTTAGGACTGCTTTCTACACTGTCCTAAAAAACAGAGGGGTCACTATGCTCATTCGCAGGTTACTAATAGCCTTAGTTCTAGTGTTTTCATTTTCCATTGTATCTTTATCTTTATCCGCTCAGGACAAGACCGAGGCTACTGAAAGTATATCTGAAGCTCCTGCTGTCGATTCCGAATCGCATGAAGAGCATGTAGACCACCATAAAGGCGAGGAATTACCTTACTGGACTGTGATACCTTTTGTTTTGATTCTTCTGTCCATAGCGATTCTTCCAATTGCATCTCATGCTACAGAACATTGGTGGGAGAATAATAATAATAAATTATTGATCGCCCTGATATTGGGCGGAATTTCGTTTGCTGCACTCACATATTTTGGTTGGTTCCATACAATTGTTCATACTGTAGTTTTTGAATATATTCCTTTTATAATATTACTTGGTTCTCTTTATTATATTTCAGGGGGAATTGTATTAAAAGGCGATATTGAAGCAACCCCTCTTAATAACACCTTGTTTTTGTTAACGGGAACATTGCTTGCTTCTTTTATCGGAACTACAGGTGCCTCGATGCTCTTGATTCGTCCTCTATTGAATACGAATGCAGAGAGAAAGCATGTTGTCCATACGGTGATCTTTTTTATATTTCTTGTCTCAAATATTGGTGGTTCCTTAACACCATTAGGCGACCCTCCACTTTTCTTGGGATATTTACAAGGAGTTCCGTTTACTTGGACATTTGGGCTTTTTCCAGAGATGTTTATAGCTTCTTGTATACTACTGATTTTATATTTTATATGGGATTCAATCAAATACAAACAAGAGTCAATTAAGGATATCAAGAAAGACCAGACAAATATCCAGCCGATTACTCTAAGCGGACAAGTAAATTTTATTTGGTTACTTGGAATTGTTCTGAGTGTTGCCTTCATCAACCAGAATTACATTCCAGCAATTAAGGATTACCCTTATCTTGGATTCATTCGTGAATTCGTGATGATTGTTTTTATTCTTCTCTCACTATTTACTTCGAAAGAAGAATACAGAAAGGAAAACAAATTTACTTTGCATCCAATCACTGAGGTTGCCTATTTATTCATTGGAATATTTGTATGTATGATTCCCGCATTAGTCTTATTGGAAGCGCATGGTGCCGAGTTAGGCGTGACTGAGCCATGGCATTTTTTCTGGGCAACTGGTTTATTCTCATCTGTTCTTGATAATGCACCGACCTATCTAACATTCTTGAGTCTAGCTAAGGGATTACTAGGTTACAATTCAGTTGCACAAATTCTTGCCAATCCTGCCGCAGAGGCTTTGCTTAAAGCTATATCAGTCGGAGCTGTATTTATGGGAGCCAATTCCTATATTGGTAATGCTCCTAACTTTATGGTTAAGTCTGTTGCTGAAGAGAACAAGATCAAAATGCCTTCATTTGGTGGATACATGTTGTATTCAATTGGGATACTTTTCCCAATATTTTTCTTACTCACGCTGATCTTTTTTAAATAGGGATTTATTCGTATAAAAATTAAATTTTTGAACGGAAATGAATCCTTAATTAAGGAAAAGTTTGTAGATTTAAAAATGGATTGTCTAGTCTAAGATGGATTCATCGGATCTCTATCGAATTGCTCTTGGAATTAAATCTTATGAGCAACCGAAGGAAAATCGTGATAGGCTAGGCAAATCATTTGCAGCACTAGTCAGGCATATCGAATCTGGTGGCAATTTACTTTACGGAGTCGATACCTGTTTTGGACCCCATGCATTCTCTAATCAAATTGATAGAGAAGAGCTACAACGTTCTCTCATTTATCATTTATCGGTTACATCTCCTGGGTCAGATTATCTAAACCATAGGGAATCAAGATCCGTACTAATTGCACGAACTCATGTGTTATCACTTGGTTATTCTGGGGTAAGTCAAGATCTGATTGATCTATTGATTGAGATGATTGATAAAGATTGTATACCAAAAATTCCCGCCCGAGGAAGTCTTGGAGCTAGTGGAGATCTAATTCCGCTTTCTGCAATAGGATTGTGTATAATGGGCGAAGGGGTTTGGTTAGGTGAAGGAGATAAATCTAAAATTTCCGGAATTCCGCGATCTTTGAGACCGAAAGAAGCAATCTCTTTAACTAACGGAACATCATTTATGAGTGGGTTGCTATCCTATCAGTTGGAAACAGCTCGTGAATATGGCAATCTTATATTAGAGACAATACGATTGTTTACAATGATGTTGCCAGTCTACAAAGACGCTTTTGATCCAGCCTTGAGTGTGTGCAGTCCATCTCAAGGCTTGAATAGAGTCTGTGAATATATTTATCCCTCAATTAACGCACGCACCAAAATAGATGGTGTTCGGATCCAAGATTCCTATGTCATTCGTGCAATACCGGAAATCCTGGGCTGCTATTTCGATAATCTCGATCAGCTAACATCGATAATAGATTTGGAATTGAATAGTGTCTCCGACAATCCAGTTTACAATGAATCAACAGATAACTTTATCGAGGGGGCTCTTTTCTATGGAAGTCGTATCAGCAATGCGGCGGATCAACTCTGTCTTTCTGTGGTATCACTGTCTTTATGGTTGGAGAGATTGATCCAATTTATCTTAGATCCTAATGAAAATGAAGGTAGGTTGCCATTGATGTTATCATTGCAACCGGGTCGATATGCAGGGCTTGCTGGAGTTGGTCTATTGTGCACTCATTTGGTCGCGGAGATGAGACGAGATTCTAATCCAGGTTCCGTACAGTCTATACCCACCAATGGAGGCAATCAAAACGTTGTTCCTATGGGCGGACTTAGTGTTGTTCGAAATCGAAGACTTATGGGAGACTTTCGATCGTTGATATCTTGTTATCTTCTGACTCTTCGTCAAATGAGTTTTATATTAAAGAAAGAAGAATTATTTCCAAATGCATTCCAATCAATTCCATCTACTTCTAAAATCTCCCATTTGGCTCGCCTATTGGAGATTTCTCCGATTCTCAGCGATAAATCACTTGGATCTGAGATCGGTCTAATAGATGGCTGGTTGCAAGAGGGTGTTTTTTTCCTTAGATAGCTATTGTGGTTGACGCGAGACCCTAGTTTACCAGTCTGGATGGGAAATGGGGGATTTATGAGCAAACCTTTGATCGTGCAGAGCGATAAAACCATGCTTCTTGAGGTGGACAATCCAGAATTTGAAGCCTGTAGGGACATATTATCCCGATTTGCCGAGCTTGAAAAAAGCCCGGAATATCTACATACTTATAGAATTTCACCTTTATCTCTTTGGAATGCAGCATCGACCAAGATGACAGCTGAAGAGATCATCGAGGGAATGCAGAAATATGCTAGATATGATGTTCCACGTAACATCATAAATGATATAAAAGAACAAATTTCCCGATATGGAAAGGTTAAACTTGTAAAAGAAGAAACTGGCGAATTGGTGATCATATCTAATGAGCGCGGATTTTTGCAAGAAATTGGAGCGCATCGTGCGGTTCAGCCTTTCATCGAAACTATTGAGCCAGACAAAATCTTAGTCAAAAAAGAATACCGTGGCCATATAAAACAAGCGTTAATCAAAATTGGATTTCCAGTCGAAGACCTTGCCGGCTATGACGAAGGCAATAAATATGCGTTCAATATGAAACCAGTTTCTAAGTCTGGAATCAAATTTGGAATGCGAGATTACCAAAGATCTAGTGTGGAAGCTTTCCATGCTGGTGGCAAAAACGATGGTGGATCTGGAGTAGTCGTTCTACCTTGTGGTGCTGGCAAGACAATCGTTGGAATGGGTGTCATGCAAATTGTTGGTGCAGAGACATTGATTCTTGTTACGAACACATTGTCCATTCGTCAATGGAAGAATGAAATTATTGACAAAACAGATATTCCAGAAGAAGACATCGGAGAATATTCAGGTGAAGTAAAAGATATTAAACCGATTACTATTGCGACATACAATATTCTCACACATAGAAAGAAAAAGGGTGGGGACTTTACTCACTTTCATCTATTTAGTGCTAAGAATTGGGGATTGATTGTCTATGATGAAGTGCATCTTTTACCTGCACCAGTATTCAGAATGACTTCTGAACTTCAATCGAAGAGAAGGCTCGGACTTACAGCGACTCTCGTCCGAGAAGATGGATTGGAGGAAGATGTATTCTCGCTTATCGGACCAAAGAAATTTGATGTCCCATGGAAAGAATTAGAAGCGAAGTCGTGGATTGCGGAAGCTAAATGTGTTGAGATCCGTGTTCCTATGGAAGAAGATCTTAGACTAAAATACAGTGTCGCTGATGATCGAGAGAAATTTCGTCTAGCATCTGAGAACCCGGAGAAATTACGTGGGATCAGATACATCATTCAAAAACACAAAAACTCTCATCTACTTGTCATTGGTCAGTATATCAATCAACTTGAAGTGATCGCTGAGACTTTCAAAATTCCTTTGATTACCGGCAAGACTCCGTTAGGTGAGAGGCAGGAATTGTACCAAGCTTTTCGATCGGGCGAGATTCGCCAGTTGGTTGTAAGTAAGGTCGCTAACTTTTCCATTGACTTACCAGATGCGAATATTGCCATTCAAGTTTCTGGAACATTTGGATCTAGACAAGAAGAAGCACAGCGCTTGGGTCGAATCCTCAGACCAAAATCGGTAGATAATACAGCCGTATTCTATTCATTGATCTCAAGGGATACAAATGAAGAAAGATTTGGTCAGAACAGACAATTATTTCTAACAGAACAAGGTTATGAATACCAGATCTATACTTTGGATCAATTTGCCGAATCTCTCGATAATAAACCAGAGGAAGAGGCCGTCTCGGTCTAATAAAAAGAAAGTAAAAGGAAACTAAATGAAGTTAGTTGCTAGACGTCTAGATGTAGTTGAGCCTTCTCCGACACTTGCTATCACTGCAAAAGCAAATGCATTGAAAGCGAGTGGTGTGGATGTTATTGGTTTTGGTGCTGGGGAACCAGATTTTGATACTCCTGACCATATTAAGGTCGCGGCAAAGAAAGCAATGGACCTGGGCAAAACCAAATACACTCCTGTCTCTGGAACGGTCGGACTCAAAGAAGCCATTTTAGCTAAGTTCAAGAAAGAGAATGGACTCGATTATGAGAAAAATCAAGTCATAGTTGGAACTGGAGGCAAACAGGTTATTTACAACTTCTTTATGGCAACATTGAATCCAGGAGACGAGGTAATTATACCAGCGCCTTACTGGGTCAGTTATGCAGATATTGTTCGTCTTGCCGAAGGTGTTCCTGTCATCGTTTCAACCACTCCAGAATCTAACTTTCAAATTACGCCAGTTCAGTTAGAGGCAAATATTACACCAAGAACGAAAGTTTTTATTTTCAATTCTCCTTCAAATCCTACTGGGGCTGCCTATTCCAAAAAAGATGTCCAGGCACTATGCGATATATTAGTAAATCATGATATTATTACTTTGAGTGATGATATATATGAGAAAATTATTTATGACGGCTTGGAATTTTGCAATCCTGCAATGATAAGCCAAGCTATGAAAGAGAAAACTTTTATTGTAAACGGTGTATCAAAAGCCTATTCGATGACAGGTTGGAGAATAGGCTATGGAGTGGGTA
This sequence comes from Leptospira sp. GIMC2001, assembly GCF_028462125.1. NCBI lineage: Bacteria > Pseudomonadati > Spirochaetota > Leptospiria > Leptospirales > Leptospiraceae > Leptospira > Leptospira sp. GIMC2001. The sequence continues at coordinate 837,680 of NZ_CP115468.1, forward strand.
ATGCAGAGATTGTCAAGAATATGGATACTATGCAAGGTCAATCAACTTCTAATGCATCTTCTATATCTCAAGCAGCTGCTGAAGAAGCACTAAAAGCCGATCAAGATTGTGTTGAGACAATGCGAATTGCTTTTGATAAAAGAAGAAAATTGATAGTCGACCTACTCAATGAGATCCCTGGTATTCAATGTAATCTTCCGCAAGGTGCATTCTATGCTTTTCCTTATATTGATGGGGTATATTCTTTGCCGAAATTTCAAGCAATATTGAATTCAGAAGCGAATGCAAAATCAGATAAGAAGAATAGTTCACCAAACAAAAGCACTGTTTTTTGTGATATATTGTTGAATAAATACAATGTTGCTGCTGTACCAGGTATAGCATTTGGTGATGACAACGCTCTAAGATTATCGTATGCTCTCGGTGAAGACGATATTCGAAAGGGAGTTGAAAGAATAAAGAAAATGGTTTCGGATTTGTCTTGAAGTTTTGAGAGCAAGTAAATGTAAAAATTTGGTATTTTGGTTTGGCCTAAATAAATGGGTATGCAGATTAAAATATTCGAATCTTTGCATTTTAATCAATCTTATTCTTGTTATTGGGGGATTCCAATCACTTCATAGCGAAGAACTTCCTTCAGAATATCAGGTTCATATACGAAGCTATTCTGTTCCCCTCTACCTAAGTCCTGATAAAAAATCCGAAGTCATAGCCGTTCTGCCATATGGGCATTCTGTCAATTGGGATGGAGAATATTTGCTGGATCCCAGTAAGCAATGGATTCCTGTAAAAGAAAAGAATGGATTAGCTGGGTTTTTGATGAGATCCCAGACCATTGTTTACAAAAGACAAAAACGGTTTGAGGTGTTATCCAAAGAAGTTGATCGCCAAATTCAATTTATCTCTTCATTGAAGAAAGAAGCTGATGTAACAAACTCTCGGTTGCTTGAGTCCGCAATTCAATTAACAGATTTCCTTTTTGATTCAGTAAGTGAAGCAAACTATTCAGGAGATCAATTTTTATATTTAAAAGCAAGAGCGGGAGAAAGTCTTGCGATTACAGCAATCCATATCAATGAGCGAGATCATGTTGATTTTATTTCTAGATACAATAACTTTATGACAAAAGTTGCAGATTCGGAATCAAGCATAGTTCGATTGGATCAGAACTATTTTTGGAAATATGCATCTTTATATCAAAATTTGAAATCAGGGCAGCTGTCCGCTGAATTAGCAATCGAATATACACCTGATCCTAATTGTGATAAAGAGCCATCTTGTTATTTAGAATATCTTACTGATACATACTTACGTTATTTACTGATTTATCCATTTGGAAGAAAATCTAAATCCTATCAAACTTTAGTCACGAAATTGTTAAATGATTACACGAGGGACTTTGATCAAGTTCGATGTTTTCCCCCATCACCGCCATCTATGTATAAGAAAATCGAAGACTTCAAGAATCGAATGAAAAAAATATTAGATACCTATTCAACTAAAGATCAAATTACAGATCAATCCAGTCGATCATTCAAAAATAAATATCCATGGTATGTAAATTGGAAATTATCAATTCAAAAAATTGAAAAGGAATGCTTTCCTAGAATATGAGTTTATTTTTCAAATTGTATTTTAACAATAGCGAGGTTGATTCACCTGAATTTATAAAAACTTCGAAGCATCCGATTGTAATTCTTCATGGGCTATTTGGATCATCAAAAAACTGGGTAAGCGTCGCAAAAAATTTATCTAAAGATCGATTAGTTTATTCTTTAGATTTGCGCAACCATGGAAATTCACCACATTATTCAAGTCATACGTTGAATGACATGGTTGAGGATTTAAGAGAATTCTTGATTGAGAATAATATTTTAAAACCGATAGTGCTTGGGCATTCTATGGGTGGTCTTGTTGCCATGTTATATTTTTTAAAATCTAGATCAGAGCTTGGAGCTGATGTATCTGGTAGAAGTCTTGCGGATTTATGCGGAATTATCATTCAAGATATTGCTCCCAGACATTACCAATTTCAATATGAAAGGGAAGTTGAAGCAATGAGCCTAGATGTTTCGAAAGCAAATTCAAGGCAAGAAATTGACAATCTTATGAAAGAAATTGTTCCGAATACTTTTATTCGACAGTTTTTACTAATGAATCTTGAACGAAAAGAAATTCAATCACCAAATGAGAGTAATTACTATTGGAAATTGAACTTACCTGCGATAGTAGGAGATCGAAAATTATTTTCCAGTAATTTTGAGCTATTTAACCCTGTCCATGATTCTGGAGTATTGTTCATGTTAGGCAGTAATTCTGAATACATGGAACCCCAGGATAGACCTTTAATGCAGAAGTTTTTCCCAAACGCGACGATAGTTGAAATTGAGGGTGGTGGACATTACATTCATTATACTCACGCTAATGAATTTATTTCTAATATTATGAAATGGCTAGAATTGAAGAATATTTGATTCATTAGGTCGATTTGTGGTAAACTTTGGAAATACCTTATCAGGGGTATTTTTATGGATTTTGATTATAAATCAGGGGAAGTTGTTTTCGAATCTGAGCCAGTATCTGAGATTGAACTTTTCCCAAACATTGAGCCCGTTGTGACAATATTATTAGAGCCTTATTTAGAAAGGCGGTTTCGTGAATTGTCAAAGTTAAATGGTGGGAATCGATTATTTTTCCATAAGCTTGTATTGAAGTATTCCTCGCTCGTCCAACCAAATGGAATATTTCCGGAATCAAAGAGTGATCGAACGGTGTATCAAGTTAAAGGTGAGTATACGCGATTGAATTTTCGACCTATGTCTACTGATTGGGCTACTATTGGTTTGCTAGCCTTGAGTTTAGGTGTGTCGCGTTGTCTTTTGATTAAGTGGATGTTGGATATGGAGGTAATGGATTCAAAATCTGATGGAGTTCCTACAAAATCTCGTCCTCACAACATAACCATCCTCAAACTTCACCTAAACTCCGGCAAAAAAAAATTGACTCGCAGGCTCAAAAAACTGCGAATATATAAATACCCAACAAATTATCAGGAAATAGCCCGGCGCAAACAGTATTTCTCAAAATATTCCAGTCATATTCCGAGGGATCCAGATTAAACCAAATGAATGCACACCATAATCCATCATACAAATCCCTTAATCAAATAGAACATTGAAAAAAATTATTAGGTTCATTCAACTAATCAGAGTTACCGATATCCACGGACTTGCGTCCGAGGTTTCATTTACATTCCTGATTACTCTTTTCCCATTAATCGTCGTGTTTGTAAGTCTTCTAAGTATATTCCAAGATTCAAAAACAATTAATCTATTAACAGAACAAGTTGGAAAAATTCTACCGGATCCTATTTTTCTTCCCATAGAAAAAAGTGTCGCAAATCTAACGAAAATTAAAAGCTTCAAAGCCTTTGCTCTCAGTTTAATTTTTTCAATCTTTACTGGATTCACAATATTTGCCTCAGTTTCCAAATCGATTCGTAAAATTTACGGACTAAAGGAATCAGTTCCTCTTTATAAATCGATCTTGGTATCTATGAAATTATTTGCAATTTCGGCAATAATATTTATTATATTATCATATTTGATATATGGAATGTACACCATGGAAGGTTTTTTATTTAAAAAGTGGAAGTTCACTTATTTGAGAAAAAATCCAGAATTTTTTATCGCGCCAGTCAGCCTAATTTTTCTATCATTTCTATTCGCAACTATTTATCGACTCGCATCACATAAGAAAATACCATGGAAGTTTCATTGGTTCGGAGGTATTCTTGCAAGTATGCTATGGGTTCCAGTGAGCCTTGGTTTCCAATGGTATCTCCAATTCAAAAATTTAACAGTAAATTACAGTTATGCATATGATCTGATCTCCAAGATGGTTGTCTTAATGCTCTACACATATTTAAGTTTTACTTTTTTTCTATGGGGTGCTGTCTGGAACCGCGTGGGCTTTGAACGAAAGCGATTCCCTTTGAAATATGCTCCTAAGTCATAGACGCTTGGTACGAATTTTTATAAAACCAAATCCTAAACCGTAAATAAAATTGAAAGCTAATATACCTAAACCAACCATCCATGTAAACGGTGCTTGGAATCTATAAGTAATTAGAAACAATAGAGCTATACTTAAGAATAACACAACTGGGAAAAAGTTCTTCAATTTCAAATCGGGCTTAGGAATATTTAAAATTTCTAGAAAAAACAAAGCAACCATTGGTCCAAATACATAAGATGAAAAAGTCAAGCCTAGCTCGACAATACTAGACTTAGTTTTTTCATCTAGAAAAAAGGGCAAAAGAGAGGATGAAAGTAATATACAACCCCAAAAACCTGTTAGAGCAATTGTAGATATTTTTTTGAGCCAACTAAAATTTAGATCAATCTTTGTAGTAAGAGCTAAAGAATTTAAAGTACTTGATAAAGTTGACATAGCACTTGCGAAAACTCCTGCAAGTATAAGACCCCTAAATGGCGAAGGGACTGAGTTCACAATGTATTCAGAAAAAACTCGATTCGGCATACTGGAATTTGGTAAAGCGTGAATCAGGTAGGATCCAATCAGGAGAAATAAAACAAATTGTACAAATACAATAAATCCTGAACTAATTAACGCTATGCGACTCTCAGCAAGTGATCTGCAAGCAAGTAATCTTTGCACGATCATTTGGTCTGTCCCATGTGAGCCTAGACTCAACAATATACCACCTGGTATGGAGAATAGAAAAAAATACGGATCCCAATTGCCATCATCTTTTCGCATGGTGCTGTGAAAAATATTCCAGTTTATTTCAATATTACCATAATCCATATAAAGCAATACTATACAGATTATTCCACCAGCTAAATAAATAAAGAACTGAATAAAATCATTCCATACAACTGCCTTAAACCCGCCATATGCTGAATAGAAAATAGTTGATAAACTAATAATGATTAAACTGATTATCGATATTTGATCGAAACTGTATTCTTCAGGAAAAAATTGAAATAATAAAAAAGATAAAGGAAGGGATGCGGCATAAAGTCTAACCCCATCTGCCAGAATTCGAATTAAAGAAAAAAGAGCAGATAAACTTTTCTGGGAATTTTTACCGAAAACATCTCCTATCCATTCATAAATACTTGTGTATTCTTTTGAAATATATTTAGGTAAAATGTAAATAGCTGAGATGATTCGCCCAATGATCATTCCAATTGCAAGTGAGAGAAATGAATAATCACCCACATAACTCAATGCTGGAATCCCCAAGAATGTTAGAGTTGATGTCTCTGTAGCAACCAATGATAAACTGAGAACCCACCAAGGTATACTTCTACCACCAAGAAAATAATCGTTATTCGACGTTGAATGATTTTTGAAATAGAAACCTAGTCCCATGGTTAGGACAAAAAAAGCTAAAATGATAATTAGATCGATGTACAAAATGAATTTAACCTTAGTTGATCTGATTAAGCATAAAGATCAAGCGGAGGATTATTTATAACAGTTCGTAAAATATCGGACCGAGTAATTATGCCCTTGATCTCATGATGTGTCCCAAGCACTGGTAGACAACCGATTTTCTGATGAAACATTACAGAAGCCGCCTCCCGAATTGGGGTATCTGATTGCGCAGATAAAACCTTTCCTTTCATGAATTCTGCAACTTTTGATTCAAGCGATACTGAGTCAGCTAACAGACGCAATATGTCACGATCTGAGATAATCCCTATAAGATTGTTTTTCCGATCAACGATTGGAACATGCCTGAATCTTTTTTTAGTAAAAAAATTTCGAGCATCTTCAATTGAAGAATCCAAATGTAATGTTTCGACATTCTGAGTCATAATCTCATCAACATATTTAATTGGGTCGCCAGGACTGGTCGGATTCGAATTTGCTTCATAAGATTTTGCTACATAATTTCGTGCTGTATACGATTTGCGATCCGTCTCCGAATCCATTAATTCAGCGCTGATTGCTTTCGAGTCTTGAATGGATCTTACTTTCGGAACTGTTGGATAGAGCTGGGCTTGCGGATGATATGGTTCGGATACACCTGTTGAAACCCAGATAAAAACCATTTATCTAACGATTGTTACAGAGCAATGAGCATGATGAACAACTCTGTCTGAAACCGACCCCACTAGGAAACGACCGATTGGAGATAGTCCTCTAGATCCTATTACGATTAAATCATACTTACCTTCATCCGCAACTCGAACGATTTCGTCTGCAGCATAGCCTTCCATAACTTTCCTATCCCAACGAATTTCACTTCCATCTAGAATTGGATGTACTTTTTCGAATCTTTGCTCAGAGATCCATTTTACTCTATCTTTACCTGGAGGCGCTGCTTCATAATAGCCAGGTAGTGGACCAAAATCTTCCACTACTTCTAAAACGGTCAATTGAGCTGATGATGCCTTAGCTATTGCAATGCCCATTTCAAGTGCTTTCTTGGAGCTCTCTGAACCATCAATGGGAACAAGAATTTTCTGAATCAGTTTATTCATAGATTCCAAGTTTTGATCTTTTCAAAGATATTGCAAGGCAATTTCCAATCGTTAACCTACTGCCATTACAAGATTGGGTTCAACTTCTTCATCCATTGTAGGTACAGCATCATTGTTTCCTAAGTAGCATTCTAAAAATTTTCCATAATCCTTAGATTTTCCTACTTCACTTATAGGTTCACCGTCAATAACTGCAATTTTCCCATTCACAAGTACAGCTTGCACGGTTTTATTATTCCTTCGAACTAAACGTACAAAATTTCCAAATTCAGGCATTGGTGCTTCACAATCCGTTCCTAACTCTTGATTCAAAAATTCAGGACGGACGATTACTATATCAGCTCTCTTCCCAATCTCTATATGACCTGCATCTATGCCCAACCAATCTGCCAATTCTCCAGTAACTCTAGAAATTGCTTTTTCCATTGTCATAAATGGCTTCCCTGCAAGTTCTGCATCCCTCACAAGCTTAAGCAATCGAAGCGGAAAATTATAATGGGCCATTCCACGTAAATGGGCACCCGCATCACTAAATCCTATCATAACATCCGGATGGCTAACAATTGTTTGAAGCGGTTCAAGCCGGTCATTAGCGATCACGGTATACCATCTTATATCATTTCCATACTCTGCACATAGATCTAGAAAACAATCGACGACATGTTGTTTTCTTTCTTTAGAAACTTCGTAAAATGATTTACCAACCAAGGATGCATCTGGACATTCCACGATTTTAGAATCGTTAAAATCTCTATGGAAAATTCGAGGTAGAAAAATATTAGTCCATTGTCTGCGAAACCAAGATCTGTATTTTGAATCTTGCAATAATTTTTTTCTTTCGACCATATCCTGTAAATGTATTGCTGCAGTTCCTGCTCCAAATTCCTCAAAGACCACTACATCTACTCCATCCGCATACAAATCAAAAACTTCAGGCAAAGACTGATATTTAAAATCCGCATTAAATAATTTATTTAAAATTCTAGAAAGAGCACCTAATAGTTTATAAATGAAGCGATTGCTTTTGACATCCATCATTGATATAATTGTAGTTTTTAATTTTTTCCGAAAAAGTCCTACGCTTTCAGCCATAAAAAGAACAAGGTTGTATTTCGATGAGACATTTGGTACACCTTGAAAAATACGTCCCCATTTACGCAGTGTTCGATTGAAATGTCTATACTCTGACCAATTAGCAAAAGTTGAAGGAAGTGGTCTAGATCGAAACCTTTTGCCATCCATTTTATCCCAAATCAAAGTGTTGATGCTCATTCCCATATAACCTTCTTGAAGAGCATCCTCAAGTAATGCGTTCATTTTGTCCATTTCCTGGCGTGTTGGCTTTACACCTTTCGTTAGAGATCTTTCAAGACCCATCACATGAGCGCGTAAGCAAGAATGGCCGATAAAAGAAGTTACATTTGGTCCAAGTGGAAGTGAATTGAGATGATCTTTATAGGTTCGCAGACTATTCCAATTTTTCACTTTTTGAAGTAAGGGAAGAACCTCTTCTCTGGGAATCGCTTCCACTCGGCTGAACATATCAGCCAAATCTTCTGGTGTTCCAAGTGCGAGACTAAGTGAACAGCTTCCCAATGATACAGTTGTCACACCATGTCGCAAAGACTCTGTTAGACCAGGAGCTGCTTCTATTTCAGCATCATAGTGAGTATGAAAATCTATAAATCCTGGCATCACCCAATTGCCGTTTGCATCAATAACTTTCATCGAATGATTCTCAGGGATCTCATTGGTTGTGATCATCTGAATCACACCATTGCTAATAAATATATTGGATTTTTTCGGGGGAGTTGAATCCCCACTGAACACAAGCCCGTTCTTGATCAAAACATCCATGGTCTCTGACCTCCAGATAAAGCTGATTCTATAAGGTCTTGTTTTATTTGTCAAGGACGTGGCAAAAATAAGTTCTTGCAAAAATCAATTAGCAGTTTCATACTTGGAGGACTATAAATTCGGACATTGGAAATAAATAATGAATAACAATAAATCTATTCGGTACTTTTATGATCTCTTGGTTGATGTTTCTTCAAAAAATCCAAACAAGATTTCATTTCGTAAGAGATCAACTGATGGAAAAAGTTTTCCGGGTATCAGTTTTTCTGAATTGAAGCGAAGGGTAGATGGAATCACAGCTGGATTCATTGCGGATGGAGTGAAAACGGGCGATCGTATCGCTTATCTATGTGACGCAACAACTGTTTGGATACAAGTTGATCTTGCAATCATTTCAGCTGGCGCTGTGTCCGTTCCTCGAGGAACCGATGTAGTTGATGATGATATAATCTATATACTTTCTCATTCTGAATGTAGATTCGCTGTTGTTCAGACTGCAAACGAAAAGTTGAGATTGGAAAAATTAAAAGACAAACATTTTCCAAAGTTAGAAAAAATTTATGTTTTGGAATTAGAAAAAGCAGGAGAGATCGCAACGGGAGCGGGGACTATTGAAGAACTTAGATTGAAAGGAGATAATTCCCTTGCACAAGATCCTTCTCTAATTCAAAATAGAATCAAAGAAACCAATCCTGACGATTTAGCAACATTGATTTATACAAGCGGAACAACTGGTTCCCCAAAAGGAGTTATGCTCAGTCAGACTGGATGGATAACTGCAATAACATCTGTTATTGCAAGATTGAAATTTGAGCCAGATGATCGAGGAGTAAGCTTGCTTCCACCTTGGCATGCATTTGAAAGAGCAGTTGAATACGCGATTCTTGCCCTTGGAATTGATTTTACGGTTTCGAATATGGGAAATCTAAAAGATGATCTTCGCGATTTCAAACCAACAATATTTCCATCGGTTCCTAGAATTTGGGAATCAGTGTATTCGGGAATTATGGGAAGGATTACTAAGGCTGGTGGAGCAAAAGAACGAATATTCAAATTTGCTCTAGCAATCGGGATGTTCTGGGCGAAGCAAAAATCTATTTTATTAGATTATGATACACAAATATTGCGTATCAATCTAATTGTATCCGTTCTAAGGAAAATAATTTCTTTAATCTTACTCATACTCGCTTCCCCATTAAAACTTTTTAGTAATTTAGTCTTCTCACCTATTCACAAAGCATTGGGTGGTCACCTAAGAGTTTCGATTTCTGCCGGAAGTGCACTTCCAAGTGTAGTTGATAATTTTCTTTCAGCTATCGGTATTAAAGTTTTGGAAGGTTATGGTATGACAGAGACTTCGGCTGTTGTTTCTATTCGGTATATGGAAAAGCCAACTAAGATGACTGTTGGCGTTCCGATAGATGGCTATGACATAAAAATAAAAGATGATCAGAATCGTGAAGTGACGAAACAAGGTATGAAAGGTACGCTTTGGATACGAAGCAAACAGATTTTGAAAGGATATTATAAGCGTCCTGAGTTAAATGATAAAGTTTTTGACAAGGATGGATTTTTCGATACTGGAGATATAATGTTGATTACTCATAGAGGCGAACTTATGTTTGCTGGACGTGCTAAGGATACGATCGCGCTTGCTGGTGGAGAAAATGTCGAACCTATCCCAATTGAAGATAAATTGCATTCTTCCAATTTTGTTGACCAAGTAATGGTTGTAGGTCATGACAAAAAAACATTAGGCGTAATCATTGTTCCTAAATTTGAAAATGTGATTTCATCAATTCCGAATATACCAAAAGATCCAAAACTTTGGAATGAAAATAAAGAAATCAGAAATCTTTTCAAAACAGAAATCACAAGTTTGATTTCAAAAAACAATGGATTTAAGAATTTTGAACAGATTCCAGGAAATTGTTTTTATCTTTCGCCAAGACAATTTGACCCAGATACGGAAATGACAAGAACATTAAAAATGAAAAGAAATGTTATCCAAGAAAATTTCCAGAAAGAAATTGACGGGATGTATCGCAACTAAATGAATTTTTGGGATCCTTTTATACTAGATTCAGACAGTGAATTTTATAAATCTGTTTATGATTTTGCTCGAGATAAAGTCCTCTCAACCGCAGAACACCGAGATGAGAATTGTATCTGGGACGATAAACTTTGGAAAGAACTTTCCAAGGCTGGACTAGCCGGATTACCTATACCTTCCGAATTTGGAGGCCAGGATGCAAGTTGTTATCAATGCTGCCTTGCAACGGAAGCATTTTCAGCTGCATGTATTGATGGAGGATTTGGATTGAGTTGGGCTGCTCATATGATCATTGGAGCTATGCCAATTGTTTTTCAGGGAAATTCAGAGCAAAAGAATAAATATCTACCCAAACTAGCATCAGGTGAATGGATTGCAGGACTTGGTCTAACAGAAGCATCTGCTGGTTCCGATGCTGGTTCGCTAATTACTAGAGCCGAACCGGTGGATGGCGGATACTTAATCAATGGCTCAAAGATGTATATTACGAATGGACCTGTTGGACAAGTTTTTATCATCATGGCAAGAACAGGAGGTAAGTCGAGAGGCCCAATGGGAGTGTCCGCTTTTATTGTAGATTCAACGAGCAAAGGATTTACGGTAAGTAAAATTTTGAAAAAACTTGGACATCATACATCAATGACTGCTGAATTGATTTTTGAGAATATGTTTGTTCCTGAAGAGAATCTTTTGGGTCCACTCAATTCTGGATTTATGCGAATAGGCAAAGCGACCTTAGAGTGGGAGCGAACGGTCTTAATTGCGGGTCTTGTAGGTGCTATGGAATATACTTTAAATGTAAGTTTAAAATATTCGAATGAGCGTATACAATTTGACAAACCAATATCTTCCTTTTCTGCAATTCAAGAGAAAATTGTCCGCAATTGGATCTGGATGAACTCTGCGAGGATTTTGATTCATAGTGTCGCTGAGTCCAAAGATCAGGGTCATTCAAAACCTCTAGAGAGCTCTGTTGTAAAGGTTTTCACATCAGAAGTTGCGGAAGACGTTGCAAAAGAAACCATTCAGTTGTTTGGTGGATATGGATTTATGAAAGAGTTCCATATTGAAAGATTCTATCGAGATGTGAAGTTAGGGACTATTGGAGGTGGGACTTCTGAGATTCAGAGAAGTATCATTGCAGCTACTTATCCAGGAAGTCAAAAATTTATTGCGTCCTTGAGCAGTCTGTCTGAATTATTTGAACCGGAAAATATGGATGCAAACTCGAAAAAGGAATCTAATAATTTTTGTAATTTAAACTTAGATAAAGTGCGAGATGATTTGCAAATTGAGATTCCATCCAAAGTTTTAGATTTCTATTCTCTTGCTATAAAAGCAATCTTAGATTGGAAGGATGGTCCTCATAAACAAAAAAGTCAAGCTATAGAATTTGCCTTTGCAGATTTCATCATCATTCTACTTGTCATTGATCGATTTATTAAATCTTTAACGGTTTCTATGGATCAAATAGATATATCTAACCAAAGCGAACCAAAAGTTCAAAAGCTTAAGGCTAATTGGTATACTACAGTAGATCAGATGCGAGATCTTGGTATCCTTATGGAAATTCTGATTGAGAAATATTTTCATTCACTAAGATTACTTGCCTCCTCCTCAGATTTTATAAAAGCTATATTAAGAAATACTAATCAAATCACTGACTGGGAGAAGCAGATTGGTGATTGCTATTTTTTCTTAAATGAGAGAAAATAAAAAACTGAGAAACAAATTTAAAACTCTAACATAAAAGGAATGTCCATGTACAAAAGAGGTAAATCGTTCGAAGAAATCGAAATTGGTGAGACTGCATCTTTTACCAAAACTATAACTGAAACAGATGTGTATTTATTTGCTGGAATCAGTGGGGATTTCAATCCACTTCATGTGGACGAAGAATATGCGAAAACAACTTCTTTTGGAACGAGGATAGCACATGGAGGTCTCGCAGCTTCCTTACTTGCGCCTGTATTGGGTATGAAGTTGCCTGGAATCGGAACCATCGCTCTTGAGACGACGACTAAATTTCGTAAGCCAACCTACTTCGGTGATACAATTACTTGCTCTGTCGAAGTTACCGCCAAACAAATTAAAATGAAAATGGTGACAATGAAGATTCTATGGACCAATCAAAGAAATGAAATTGTATGCAAAGGGGAATGCAAGGTTATTCCGCCAAGCTCTCTTCCAGAAATTCCTTAATCTCGTCTAGTTCATTCAAATCTTTCACTTCTTCAAGAGTCTCGTCACCTGATGCGTCTTCTCCCAACCGCATAATTAAGAATCCACCATGATCTGAGTTGAGATCTGGAGATTCCAAATTGATCAGATCATAGTCTGCTTCATCGATCGGGATTGCTACAAGATATTGATTGTCGTCAATGGCAAAAGATGTAATGATCTCAACGCTATACTCTCGACCTCTATCATCTCGAAGTTCTAAAATCTCTTTCTCATTTGTAGAAAAATTTTGAAAAGGATCGTTAATCATGGTTAGGTTGAAATTCCTGAGGCAAAGAGTATTTTTTATTATTATTACAATTTTTACAACAAGGAACCAAATTGGCTTTGATGGAAGTTCCTCCACGATTCAGTGGAATCAAATGATCCATAGTGAGATCGGCGACTTCAAATTTACCTCGACAATAATGACAGATTCCTGATGCTCTTTTATTCTTCCACCAAATAGTCTTCTTAAGTTCTTTTGCGATCCGGCGTTCCTTCTGGATCACATCATCGGAAACAAAAGGAATAAATTCGTCAGGAGCGTCGTAACTCTTCATGGGTCTTGAGATACCAACCAGCTAGATCCATAAGCGATACAATACCATTTACAGTTCCCTCATCAATGATAGGAATGGAATGGATCTGGTAATCGACAAAAATTTTCAGTGCATCAATAAGATAGGCACTACTTGGTAGGCTTAGTAGATTTTGATTTTTGACTAATTCTTCAACGGTGGTTCGTAACATATCAGCATTGCTTTCATTGAATGTATCTTCGTAAGATACCTTCATAAGATCATATGCTGAGATCATATATTTTGGTTTTGCGTCTTTTATAACAAGTAGTGCATGTAAACGATTCTCTAACATGAGGCGGCTTGCTTTGCCAATGAGATCATTGTGATCAATTGTGATCACAGTTTTATTCATAACATCTTTTACTTTTACTTTGAGCAATCTTTCGGATCGTGAAATTTCTTCAGGGTTCATAATTTCTCCTAGAACTTGAATATACCTTTCTTGACCAATTCAAGTTGAATATTGGATTGGATACGAAACTTAATGTTTTCTGCAACTTCTCGAACGAATTTCTCATTCTTAATATCTTTTTTGCTGTATTTCTGAAATGATATCGGTGGTAGAAATTTAATTTTCCATTTAGCTGGAATAGGCAAAAGATTGAGTGGAATTGGAATTTTGGCACCTAAAGACTTCTCAAACCAATCAACAGTACCTAAGTTGATATAGTTCTCTTCTGCTCCTAAGATACAGACTGGTACAATTGGACAATTCGTCATCATTGCAAGAGCAATAAACCCTGGATTAAACTCTGTCAATTGATACATCTTAATCGAAGGTTTAAAATTCCCATGTTCCGCTTCCGGAAAAATAATCATCAATTTATTCTTCTTTAGATATTTTATCGCCTTTTTGAAGTCAGGTGGAAAAAATCCAAGCTTAGATGTCCCAGATCGGAAAAACTCGTTGGATTCCCAGAAAGCATGCGCCATTGTTCTAGGGATTCTCTTGAGTTGCTTAAAAATTTCGTAATGAAGAACCGCCGCATCCCAACCTAGAATTCCGCTATGATTGGGTACAAGTATAACTCGACCTGACCTCGGGACATTCTCCAGTCCTTCAACTTCAAGCATTGTAAAATCACGAAGGTGCTCTGCATACATCCTCGGCAATGCGCGAAATAAAATATATTCTGGCGACTTACCGAATAGTTCATGCCATTTGGGTATGTGGAAAATATCTCTGATGACTGGCTCCTGATTCTGTGTTCTATAAACTAAGTTGTCCCTAAATCTTGTAAAGGAAAAATTTCTGTGAAAATAAACGGCTTAGGGAAATTCTGATTTTGTGTCATCTCGATTGATCTATTTAGATAATTTACGATCATTTGCCCTACTATTAGGACTTGTTTTTCATACTGCTATTGTCTATGCGGAATCCGTTGGTTACGCAATCAAGTCAACAGAGCGTTCGGAAATTTTTGACCATTTTTGTTTTTTTATTCATTCGTTTCGAATGCCGCTATTCTTCTTTCTATCAGGTTATTTTTCCGAAATGGTATGGTGTAAGAAGGGTTGGCGGGACTATTTAGAAACCCGTACAAATCGTTTACTGATTCCATTGATCGTTGGACTTATACTATTTGCACCCATACAATACTATTTAATGTCATTGATTAAGGCAGGGTCAAAAACTTATTTCGAATACTTTTTTGAATTCTTTAGTTTCGCGGAATTCGGATTATCTCATCTCTGGTTTTTATATTATTTGGTGATATACTGTTTTATTCTCGTTCTGATTCAATTTCTAACAAAACTATTACGGTTCAAAATTAAGTCGCCGAATATGTATTTATTTTTGTTTTTTTCTATAACTTTTTCTTTTGCTCTGGTCGGGAATGCTGTTTTCCCAAAAGGATTGAGATATCTATGGATTGATCCGTATCTATTTATTTTCTATTTTAGTTTCTTTTTTGCTGGAATTCTAGCATATAAGAATTCAGCCATATTCAATGACGATTCCATTGGTTTATGGTGGAAGGTTGTAATTTTTGTTTTAGGTTTCGGATTGCTTGCTCTATTCGAATATTCAGAGAAAACAGATCCGCTATGGATGAGTTTTTTCTGGACAAAAGGATGGATTCGGTTTTTTCATTTGTTGATTGCAAGTCTTACGGCTTGGGGGTTTATTTATTTCTTTATTGAATTTTTTAAGAGGTTTTTTCAGAAGGAAACAGCCGTTAGTGTCTATTTGCGAGATTCTAGCCTCCCAATCTACTTAATCCATCATCCAATCTCCCTTGTCATCGGATATTTATTGTTATATATCGATATACATCTTGGGTTCAAATTTATCTTTCATACTATTTCAGTATTCTTATTCAGTTTTGTAATCTACGACAGTATAATTGTCAAATCGCAGATACTGCGCAGATTGTTTGGCATGAAAATGTAGATTTATACCAACCTAATTTCAACCTTCCTAAATTGTAGCATACTAATGAAAAGTATGCTACAATGGAATATTCAAATATATTGATATACGAATTAGGTAATTCTACATAGAAGAAACTGCTTTGCTCGCGCTCGAAAGTGCGGCTTCCATTGTTCCTGGCACTTCTCCAAGATGTTCTCCGGCAAAATAAATTTGGTTGTGCGGAGTGGCAAGTTCCGATCGAATCCCAAATGTAGAAGGCGAGAATAATGATACGGCATTGCTTCCAAATCCAACTCTAGTTATATTGATTGTCTCAACAATGCTAGGCTGGTATCCTGAGATGGAGCGAAGCAAAAGATCACGTCCGATTTCTGGTGTTGATCGATCAAGAGATGACGCTCTTCCTTCCGTTGATAGAGTTGTTATAAAACTTTTGCCCGACGGAATTACCCAATCTACAATACCATTTCCTTCTTGAGGACTTAGAGGAGGGCTTACGGCCGAGATAATATCTTTCCTAATTCGACCGTAACCAATTCTAAGTAGGCTGAATATTTTCTCTCGAGGAAGACCCGGTTCCCATTGAATATCTGCGATCGCACTCGTCGGTAAGGTGCAGATTACTTTTTTACTTCTTACAACTAGACCAGAAGCTAGTTCAACTTGTACGCCGGCTGAGGACTGAGAGACTTTGATTGCTTTTTCTGAAAGTAGAATCTCTTCAGGTGTAAAAAATTCTTTTAACTTTGTAACTAGACTTTCTGCTCCATTCTCAAATCGTCCAAGATTCTGAAAGAGTGACTTCTTGGATTCGATGCTCGATAATAAGAATTGAGAAGAAATATTCTTAGACGACTCGCCATAGAAAGCCTTCACTACTTTATCTAAATCATCTAATTCTCCATCGGAGAAACCTTGGTATTTGAGATAACGATAAAGGCTAACTTTATCCAGTCCTTCTGCGACATTGTCAGGACTTTTGGATTGAAAAGCCACCAATTTATTCAAAGAACTTCTTGACTTCTCGGACAATCTATTCTCATCCCACAAGGAAATAATTTGATTCCAAGATGGTCTAACAATCTTTAACTGAAGTTCTTTTGCAAGACTATGGATTGTGCTTTGTGAGTCACCAACCCATTCTCCACCGATATCACCAGTAATCCCTCTAATGGGATCGTTATAGGTCATCACCCTGCCGCCCAGTCGAGGTGATGCTTCAACAATTCGTACTCGAACTCCTTTTTTCTTGAGTAAGTAACCGGCATACAATCCAGACAGTCCACCGCCCAAGATGATCACGGTGTTTGTAAGAATTCTTGAAGATAGATTTGGATCTGCTGGAACTTTTTCGGCTGAAGTTTTTCTTGGAAAACCTGCGATCAATGGTATGGATAATAATCCTAATTTTTGTAAAAATGTTTTTCGATTCAATTTCATTAGATTTCCTTTGTAAAAACAAAAATCTCCCAAAAGAGATTTTTTCCTTTGCATTCTTCCTTTTAATATTACACAATGGCTCGAGATGAAAATCTTCCTAGCTATCTACTTTATATTATTTTCGGGTGTTTTTGCCAACCCACAAGCACCTTTTGAAGTAAAAAGTAAACTTACTGGAGATTCTCTTACTCAACACTTCCAAATATTTGAAGATTCTAAAGGGGATGCAAGTTTTGCATCAATTCAGGAAGCAAATTTCAAGAATCTGGACTCGATAACCAATCTAGGGTATTCATCATCTGTTTTCTGGCTTAAGCTCACTGTAGAAAATACATCTGACAAAAAAGTGGATTGGTTTTTGGTTTCAGATTCACCAGTGATCGATTTTATAGAATTGTATTCACCTGATTCTGAAGCTCCACTCAAAACTCAAGGGGATCGAGTATCTTTTCACACAAGAGAAATCAATTACCGCACTCCAATCTTTTCTATGGAGCAAGATCCGACATCGCAATCCATATACTATATAAAAATTCAATCCCAGAGTACGATAGCATTAGGTTTCTTTGGATATTCCAATGACGAATTGATCAATTTTATTATCAATGAGCAGATTGTTTATGGGATCTACTATGGCTGGGTTCTCGTTATGATTCTGTACAATTTGTTCTTATATATTTCAACAAGATACAAATCGTACCTATTTTATGTGTTATTTATATCATCCTTTGCAATGTTTCAATTTATATTGAATGGTTTTGCATTCCAATATTTCTGGCCAGAATCAACAACTTGGGCCAATCTAAGTCTGCTACTATTTATGGTTCTTGCAAATATGTTTGGATCATTGTTTACAGTCAATTTTCTCAAGACTCGAACTACAGTTTTTTGGCTCTATCGAATCTATCAAATAGTCTGGGCAATCGGTTGTATTGTTTTTATTTCCATGTTTATCCTGCCATATTCACTAGCGATTAAGATTGCTTCTGTCTTCACCGCTTGCGTCGCAACTCTCATGTTTGGTGATGGAATCTATGCGATCACAAGAGGAATCAAGGTAGCCAAAATTTTCCTTACTGCTTTCTCCGTGTTGATCATCGGTGCGATTCTTTACGCGTTGAAATCTGCTGGAATTCTCCCATCCAATCCATTTACGAATTGGACCATTCAGATCGGAAGTTCTATTGAAGTAGCGCTTCTTTCTCTGGGGCTTGCTAACAAAATCAATGAGTTAACGGGAGACATTGAAGTTCGCGTTAAAGAATTGAATGAAACCAATCAAAAACTCTTCACATCCGAGAACCGCTTTCGCGAACTCTTTCACGGTGTAGGGGATATGATTTTTGTATTAGATCACAATTGGAATTTTATTGATATGAATCGAACTGTAACTAGGCATCTCGGATTCAAGCCCGAAGAAGTTCGAGGTAAAAATATTCTAGAATTTATTTATAAAAGTAAAGATATAAAAGATACTTACAATTCCATTTTTGTTCTAGAAAAGCTGGAAGAATTGCTTGATACTGGCAAACCTGTCGACTTTCAGGCTGAATTTCGCCAGAAGTTTGTGATGGAACCAAAAGAATTGTATGTTAAGTTACAACATGTTCAGTTGGATGAGAACAAAGAGATACTTGGAACTGCTTCTGTTCTTGTGGAAGATGTGATTGGACGTTATCTGACTAAAGAAAGAATCAGCTTCAAGATCAATAATTATTTGCGTAATGCAGAAATCATAAGCCAAAAGATTACAGCGCATATTTCCAAATTCTCCGATGGCGATACCATGCTTGGTGTAAGAACTTCACTTCGTGAAATCATCATCAACGCAATTGAGCATGGCAATCTCAATATTAGTTTTGATGAGAAAACACAAGTTATGGCGACTGGGAATTATCTCCAATTCATCCAACAGAGACAAGTAGATCCAAGATACAAAGATAAATTGGTTACCATCGAATATGTATTAGATTCTAAGAAAGTAGCTTTCCGAATTACAGACGAGGGCAAGGGTTTCGATCATAAGAAAATGATGGAAGCCAAGATGGAGAAGTTAAATGAAGCCAATGTCCAGCATGGACGAGGAATCATGATGACACGTGATGTATTCGATATAATCGAATACAATGATAAGGGCAATCAAGTGAGCCTAGTTAAGTATTTTCGTTAGGTGAGGATTTTTTTAAGAAGGAAATTTTCTTAATTATAAGGGAATCTTCAAACCATAAACTAAAAAGTTAGAGCCGCAAGGTGGAGTTGGTGGACAATACACTCCATAAATTCCGGAACGATGGTGAATTCGAACAAATAATTTCGAGTTGTCGAAATATTTTGGCAATCGATAATCAACTTCAAACATAAGATAGTTTAACCAAGGTTTGGTCTCAAGATCATCTAAGTTGAACTTGCCTTTGTCTATACCATATCTCAATTCTTCTAACCTAGGTGTTTTGGAAGCAATAGATTGTCCTTCACCCAAGGCAATGCTAACGGGAAGGCCAAAAATATCAGGAACTCTTGCAATAGCTACTCCAACAACCTCACTATGGCTCATAGCTCCCGAATGGATTCCAACAAGTCCTTCCAATTCAAATTTGAATATAGAATACTTCCAGTCTAACTCTCGATTTACTCCTAATGCCCAGAGATTGGATTGTTTGTATTTGAAATCCAATTTATACGATATGGGCATTAGATCTGAATTTACATAGATTCCACCAAATCCAACTAAACGATAATCAGAAGAAAATATTGATTCAGCTTGAAGGTGAGTTGTGAATAATAATGGAATTAAAATATATGACCATCGAAATTTAAAACTGATACGAAATATTAAGCCCATAAGTAAAAAAGCATTATATTAGTCGGAGGGAATATGTCGAGTTAATTTTTTATTGTTAATTTTCCAATTGATCTGAATTATATTTGCCCATTTGACGTTTGAGTACTTTGTTTTCGGTGCAGTAAAAAGTTTCTAATACAAAATGTCGGAAATGAATAAAATATTAGTGAGATTTCGTAGGATTATTCGTTGGCTACACTTTCTTCCTATTATTGGAAATATTTTATTTATAAGCTCTTCCCTGATCATAGTAACCTAAAGTTAGTAATGATAAATCTAATTCAAGAAAATTTGTGGAATTATCTTCGAATACTATCTAATTTGATAGGTGTTATTATTCCGCTAACAACTGTAGGACCTCCTAAATCAAAAAAAAAGTTGAGTAAAAGAAGATACTTTAGAATTTTTACATTTGTATGAGAAAGTTTATCACTTCTGGAACACTTTTTATTCTTGTATTTTTTTCTAATTGTATTCCTTTTAAAGAGAACATATTTGATCCTAATTCTAGTTTAAGTTTGCTATACGGACTTCTTCTTTTGAACCGCTCTGACACTGGAAGCGACAATCAAGGAATCAATTATTTTGTAGTTGATATAGAAATATTAGATGGATCAGAGAGATTCAATGGGCAAGAAATCTCTCGTCCATTCGTTAGAGTAACGAAGCTTCCAGAAAGTGAAGATTCTGGCTACCCGGATAGCCCAGTTTTAGAGACGGAATTCTCAACCGGAGAATTTATTGGAACTTTTTGGAATTCTGGGGATGGCTTGGTTCGTCTTTATATGAAAGACGCCGGTAAATATCGTCTGGATTTGTATACTGATTTGGTGAACCGAGTTCATTCAGGAGTGTATTTTCTCGAAGTAAAACCTGAATTCACATTAGAGAATCTTAATGTTATCGGAGTTACGATTTCAGGTTATGCAACGAATTTTCTTAAGACATACCGAGAAATAAGACAAGGTGATATTTATTCTCTGGATTGGAAGGATCAGTTTGTTGCGAGCGCTGGAAGTTTTGGAGGAACGAATTTTTTTAAATCCTACTTTATACTGAATCGAGATTTTTATATAGATTCGACTGTTGTCCGTTCTGCCTATTATCCGGGTATTTTTTATAGCATCGACGGAGAAAACTGGGAGAGTATTTTTCTATCTGAGTTCAAGGCGACTCTCGTATTAGATTCTGGCGGGGCATCAATTTTTTCCAGTAACTTTGGAACAGCGACAGGTACGGATCAAGAATTATTTCTCTTGATGAACAAATACAATGGGGAGATCAATGAGTCAGACCTTGCAAGTCAACATCTTGTCCGAATTCCTATCAGTAATCCGAGATCCTATACAGTGCAGACAATTACACCGCAACTTGGAGGCTATCGAATTTTTACAGAGTATCCCATTTTCACAGATGGAACTCGAATTGTTTCTGGCGAGATCCTTATTGGATCTTCTACAGTGGCTTTATTTTCTAGTGATCTTAATTTATCATCAAAGCTTGCCCTCACTCCACCAGGAGGAGATTCCGTAAATGATTTTCTAGATTATTCAGGCACTTATCCAAATCCGAATCCTCTTCGTTCTGTATTTATGCAAGACTCCAACATTTATAGTGTAGGACTTGCAATTAACTACGGTTATATTAATGTTTCTGGATCAAATGGTACTTCTACTTATTCCAGTTCAGATATATTATTTACAGCCAATACTTCATCTGTTTTTGGGACGAGAAATTTCCTATTTAAGGATCATGATGGATCTTCTCCAGTTCGACTCGCAGTTCTCGGAGCCTTACCAATCAAAATTGCAAGTCCAGGAACTCCTTTGGTATTTCCTACATCTACCGCGCAAGGTCCGACATTTGTAAAAGAACTTGGAACAACTGGACTGTCTCAGTTGCAAACTTTACGAAAAATTCAAAGTTCGGATAACCGTGCTTTGATGGAATATGATTTGACTGGTTCTGGATATTCTACCACTAGAGTCATGTTCACAGGTGGTGTTGGATTCCAGGAAGTTCAAACAAACACAAGTAAATTTCGACCATTACCGAGCAATTATTCAGAAATTAGTGTGCCTAGTGTAGCATCGAATAATTTTGGAGTTGCAGATGATAAATTATTACTCGCTTATATTCCTATATATTCAACGCCTGCTGGCAATCGAGCTGAAAATGTCATTATCATGTCTAAGAATTTAGATGGAACAAGTTGGACAGATTGGAAAATTCTTGATTTTGCTCCATTTATTCGGTAAATATTTTTTTTGGAAGTTAAATAACTAATAATTGTTAATTGATTGAGATGTTCCGTTTTGAATTGATTATAAGTAAATTCTAATATAGCCGATTATTGAGTCGTAGCTATCAATGATCTTTGTTCGGTTTATTTTTCATTAACATTAAATGCTACAGTAAATGCAGTAATATCATCTTCGTAATTTTCCTGACCTAGAAATCCTTTTAGTTCTTCACGAAGGGCTTCGATGATTTCCTTGGGTTCATATTCTGATGACCTTGTAAGAAAATCTTCCAATCTCTCTTCACCGTAGAATTCACCGGATTGATTCATGCATTCAACGATTCCATCTGTATAGAGGAATACAATATCGCCCTGAGATGGATAGATTGTTGACTCTTCAAAATTTGCATTGGGAAGCACACCCAAAGGCTTGCCGATAGTTTTGTGTTCTTGAATTCTACCTTTGCTTACATGATAGAATGGCGGATGTCCAGCAGTTGTATATTTGAGAGAATTTTTCTGAGGATCAAGTTCGACAATACAAGCTGTCACGAAATTATTTCCAATTATGGAATATAGAGAACTATTGATTCCTTTCATAATTCGAGAAATTCCTACATTCTTCTTCATCTCGCTCTGGAATACCATTTTTACCATGGATGCGATGAGGCATGCTGGCACACCATGCCCCGAGACATCACAAATAAATATATATGTCTTATCATTTTTCTCGTAGATATCATAGAAATCTCCACCGACTTCATCTAGTGGAATGTAGAGTGCCGCAAAATTGTATCCTTTAATATCGGGCAGTTGCGTTGGCAATAATTTACTTTGAATATCTCGAGCGAGTACAAGTTCTTTTTGTAACTGTAACAGACGTTTGTTTTTTTCTAGTTGAAGGTCTGATTTAACAAGAAGGTTCCGAATTCGTGCAAGTAGTTCCAGTGGCTGAAAAGGTTTTGATATATAGTCATCGGCACCCTTATTGAAACCTTCGATTTTTCCATCTAAATCGTTCAGCGCAGTTAGTAGAACAATGGGAATGGAACGCAGATTCGGATCTTCTTTTATCATTCGAGTGAGTTCGAAACCATTGTATCCGGGCATCATCACATCGGAGAGAATAAGGTCTGGTCTTTCTATTTGAGCTTTTTTATAACCGTCGAGTCCATTTTTTGCTGAGACAATATGATAGTGATCATGCAATAATTTTTTGAGTAGATTGAGCATGTCCTGATTGTCTTCGACGACAAGAATTTTTTGCAGAAGATTGTCCATTTGCTCTTCGTCAATAATTTCTTTTTCTTGGGACAGACTATCTAAGACTTGCATGGAAAAAGAAGATCCACTATCTATATTAAGAGCTGGTTCCAGATCTCCTATTTTATTCTCTATTCGATTTTTAGTTTCTTGTGAGTTTGATTTTTCTATTTGATTGATAGGTAAATAAATTCTAAATTCCGATCCTTCATGCAATACGCTGTTTACTTCGACATAGCCATCTTGAAGTTCTGTTAATTCCTTAACCAAGGATAAGCCGATTCCAGAACCTTCATAATTTCTCTCTTTGGACATATCCAATTGATTGAATCTTTCGAAAATGGAATCCAATTTATCTTCTGGAATTCCAAT
The DNA here is from genome assembly GCF_028462125.1 of Leptospira sp. GIMC2001. Classification (NCBI taxonomy): domain Bacteria; kingdom Pseudomonadati; phylum Spirochaetota; class Leptospiria; order Leptospirales; family Leptospiraceae; genus Leptospira; species Leptospira sp. GIMC2001. The sequence continues at coordinate 861,448 of NZ_CP115468.1, forward strand.
ACCGTTATCAGCAATTGTTATACACGCATATTGCTTTCCATTCGAACGAATCGTTTCCTTAAGACTAATCCAAATTTTTCCATTCTTGGGTGTGAACTTATATGCATTCGATAAAAGGTTTGCTATGACTTTTTCTGTTTTGTCAGGATCAATCGGTGCAGTAATGGAGTCTTGAATATCTATTTCTAATTGAATATCTTTGGACTCTGCACTGATTCGAAAATGCGATGTAAGCCCGTCGAGTAAGCTTGAGATATTGGTTGGAATTAAGCGAATCGACATCAATCCTGCTTCGATTTTAGCATAATCCAATAAGTCATTAATCAGTTTTAGTAATTTAATATTGTTGCGATGACTCGTATCTAGCAATTCTCTCGTTTTCTTATCGAGTTTACCCTCCATTGCTTTTTCTAAAGGAAGCAGGCTGAGAGTGAGTGGAGTCCTTAGTTCATGAGTAACATTTGCAAAAAAAGAAGTTTTCATTTTATCTATCTCTAACAAACGCTTGTTGGATGCGGATAGTTCACGAGTTCGTTTCTCCACTTCGAGTGAGAGATTCTTGGTAAGATATTCCAGCTCATTATGAACATGGGCAAATTTAATTGCCATAGCAAATGAAATCGTAATGATAAATGCAAGAAAACCGCTATCCACAAATTTAATATTGAGATTGAGAATTCTAAGATAGTTCAATATATCATTAATACTTGCCAATGCGAAGATTACAAATCCAAGTAGGATTACGATTGATCCAATTTTTTTGTCTCGAATTCCGCGAAATAAATAGTAGATGGGGTAGACTAATGATATCACTAGTAAACCTAGAAGTATGGGAAGAAAAATATCATTGTAGGTAGAGAAGTTGTCTGGACCTGTAACATTCAGTGCAACGGTCATGATTTCTAAAAAGACAGAAAATCCCATGATAAGATAAGCAATCGAATGCTTTCTATACTCGAGAAATCGATGGAAGAAGAGGATAACCCATATAGGAAGTAAGGTAACAGAGAGTGAAGTTCCGAAATAGTAAAACCAGAAATTATCCCATACCCAATAGGATAGTGTACTAAAACTTAGATTGAATATTGCTAATGTGAAACAGAGTAAGAAATAATATAGATACTCTTTGTCCTTGGGTCTTGCGACATACATTATGAAATGGTAGATTCCAACAAAAAGAAAGATTGCAATTAGAATTGTATTCCAGAGTAGATAGCGAAGAAATTTTTCTTGTACTCTATCTTTTTCCCCGATGTAGATGTCGCTTAGATTGAAGCCTCCGACGGAACCATAACTTCCAACTCTTACTAAGACGGTATTTTTGCCTTTGGGAAGAATGAACTCTTTGGGCAGAACATACATATTCATCTGAGTGGATCTGCGGGCAATGGATCCATCCGGATTGAATTCACCTACACCATCGATGAATTTACCATTTAGAAAAACTTGATGTGCGAATGCAGTGTTCGGAATCATAAGTCCGAGATCCTGATTCGCCAAACTTCTATAGAGTCTAAATTCTAATTTATACCAGATGGGGCCGTCGTGCTGAATACCTATATTTTTCCAAATACCTGGAACTGTGATTGGCTCCCAATTCCCAGCTGAGGGATCAGGGTTGTAATTTTTGCCTGTTTCTTTCTTGTGAGACCAAGTCCCTGTAAGGTGGTAAACTTTGGTTGATTTTTCTAGATAGATGGTTCCATTCTCTACGACTCCTTGAGACAAAATTATTGTCGGAACGAAGTAGAGAAGGAAACCTAGAGTAAGTTTAGATGTTTGGATTTTCCAAAACAAGTGCTATTCCTTGGCCTCCACCAATACAGAGAGATGCAACTCCATACTTCACACCTCTTCGTTTCATTTCGTACGCAAGTGTGAGGGATACTCTGTTACCAGATGCACCGAGTGGATGTCCGATCGCTATCGCTCCACCGTTTACATTAGTGATGTCGGGCTTAAGTCCGAGTTCTTTCTGAACAGCAAGATATTGAGCCGCGAAAGCTTCATTGACTTCAACCAAACCAATATCATTGAGGGTAAGTCCTGCCATGTTGAGAGCTTTTGGGATAGCAAGTGCTGGACCGATTCCCATCTTTGCTGGGTCGCATCCGCTATGACCAAAACCTTTTATGATAGCAAGAGGTTTCGCTCCAATTTTCTTAGCATAGGATTCACTAGCAACTAACACAGCACTTGCGCCATCATTGAGTCCAGAAGCGTTGCCTGCTGTTACGGTTCCATCTTTCTTAAAAGCTGGCTTAAGAGCAGGAAGTTTATCTTTGCATGCAACTCCACGAATGAATTCATCTTGTTCGAAGCTGATTGGTTTTTTGCCTGGAATCTGAACTGCTACAATTTCTTGCTTAAGAAGACCATCTTGTGTTGCTTTTTCTGCTCTAGATTGAGATATAAAAGCCCATTCATCTTGTTCTTCTCTTGAGATTTTATATTGGTCAGCAAGATTTTCGGCAGTACTTCCCATTGGTAGTTCAACATATAAATCTGTCAGACCTTGAGCGAGACTATCTTCAAATTCGGTATTGCCGTATTTGGAACCCCAGCGTGCATTTCGTACTACATAAGGAGCTTGGCTCATTGACTCAGCTCCACCAGCAAGAACCAAGGACGCTTCTTGCATAAATATTTTTCTATAAGCCTGGATAATGGATTCCATTCCGGATCCACAGAGACGATTCAATGTGAGAGCTGGAGAATTGATGGGAACTCCCATTTTGAGTCCGATATGACGAGCAAGATAGATTGCATCTTTGCTTGATGGAACTACATTTCCCCAGATGGATTCTTCAATATCCTTAGGATCAACACCTGATTTCTTCATTGCTTCATTTCCTGCAATGACTCCGAGGTCAATTGCGGATATATCTTTGATGGTTCCACCAAAAGTTCCAAAAGCTGTTCTTGCACCGTCGAGTATGTATATTTTTTCCATGATGTATCCTTTATCTAAAACGATGCAAAAAAGGAAAATCAAATGTAGGATGCAGGCTTTCGTTTTTTGCAGAAAAGTTAGAAAAATCTGTTGCTTTTTTAAGGTTTTTTATAGTACGATTTGCCATGAATTTGAATAGAGAGCCATTTTTTGGTTGGAATCCTCCCGTATTTTCCGCACAAATCGCAGCTTCTGTGTCTTTTGGCATAAGAAAAATGTACAACTTAGACCAAGTCGATGAGATTCCTCTGACGGCTGTGGACTCTAGCATTCACAAAGGATTGAAGCTCATCCATAGAGGGGAAGGTCCAAAAGTAGGCAAAGGATTGATCGTTGGATCAGTTCGAATGGGCTATGGTCATCATCGAATGGCTCTGTCTGCTTTTTCTCATTCTATAGCAAAAAAAATCCCAACCTATCTACACGATCTTCTTGCAATCGATTCACCAGAATCTCGGGCTATTGGGGATGTGGACGGAGTGTACAGTTACTTCAGTCGTTTGTCGAGTGATATGGGTGGACCTATGGAATGGGCATGGGGTAATATCACCAATTCGGGGAATGCATCATCTCTCTATCTATCAACAGTTCTTGCAAAAGAATATAAGAAACTAATGAATGATATTCCGCATGACAATCCTGTTATCACAACTTATCCGCTCAATGGTCAGATAGCAGTTGAGGCAGGTTTCAAAAACGTTGTCCACCTAATCTGTGATAACCATCCTCAACATTATCTATTGGTTCCAGGAGCTTTGAACTTAGTTCAGACTGAACACAATCTCAAAGGTTTTCTTAAGATGGGAGTGCCTAGGGAAAATTTAGAACTTGTTGGTCATTGGATATCGGAAGACATTCTACGAAATGTAACTGAGGATTCGGATATTCGAATCAAGCGAACTCGCAATAGATCTCCAAAAAGATTCTTGATCCCCATTGGTGGAGCAGGTGCTCAGAAGAATTATCTCACTTCGCTCATTGAACTTTCAGCAGATCGATTGAAAGAAGGTGAATTCAAATTCTTTATCAATGCGGGAGATCATGAACATGTTTACAAGCATTTGGTTGAAACCTTAGAGCGCAAAGAGATCGAATACGAAAGCATACGAAGTTGGAATGATCTAAAGGAATTTGTCGCAAAAAATAAACTTTCCGATAAAGAAGATTCTAAACTAAAACCGGTTGCATTATTTCATTTTCTTACACATTCGGAAGGATTCTCCGCAACGGATGTTTTGATTCGCATATCAGATGTTATGGTAACAAAACCATCCGAGCTTGCTTTTTTCCCAATACCTAAAGTTTTTATCCGTAGGGTAGGCGATCATGAAGAAAAGTCTGCATTGTATTCACTTGATCTCGGTGAAGGCAGTGTTGAGTGTAGAGAAGCGAGTCATGCTTACGACATTATGCTACTTTTTGTCAAGAGTCCAGAAGTATCGCTTCGTATGAACGAATGTGTGATCTCGAATGCACAGAAAGGTATTTACAACGGAAGCAAGAAAGCAGTTGAGATTGCTATGAATCTAAAGAGCTGATCGCAAAATTTTGCCAAGCTCATTGATTCATTCGAGCCGCTTGAGGATTTTTATTATTTCCGGATTTTTTGCATTCTATAAGACTGGTAGCCAATGAAGTGGTTATCCGTCTTATTCAAAAATTTAGGTCCAGGCTTACTCTATGCAGGTGCTGCTGTTGGAGTGAGCCATTTAGTTCAATCCACTCGCGCAGGAGCGATGTATGGTTTTGATCTTGTAGCTTGCGTTCTTATTGTAAACCTCCTCAAATACCCATTTTTTGAAATTGGAACTCGTTATACAATCGCTACTGGAAACGTTCTGCTAGAAGGCTATAGAGACTTGGGAAGATTTGCTGTATGGAGTTTTCTTGCAATTACTGTAGGTACGATGTTTATCATCATCGCTGTAGTAACCATGGTAACTGCAGGTCTAGTACATAATCTAACGGGAATTAGCTTGGAGATATGGCAATGGAGTGGAATCATTTTATTGTTCTGCACTGTTCTGCTCGTAGCTGGAGAATATAAATTATTGGATAGAATCATCCGGATTGTGATTTTATTGCTCACGATATCTGTGATTGTCTCACTTGGTATGGCAATTTATGGAGCACCAACTCAAGAGGGCGAAGCCAAAAGCTTTATGTGGACACTTGATTCGGATATTGTATTCTTAGTCGCATTACTTGGTTGGATGCCAATTCCTATTGAGGCAGCTGTGTGGCAGTCAGATTGGACAATTTCTGCCAAGGGCAAAGACGGTAAACTTCCTAGTTTAAAATGGGCGCTGATCGATTTTCGTGTAGGCTATTGGGGAACAACAGGACTTGCAATCATCTTCTTGTCGTTAGGTGCAATTATGATGCATGGAAGTGGAGAAGATTTCTCAACCAATGCTGTGACTTTTTCTGACCAACTCGTTCAACTCATTAGCAAGAACTTAGGTGCATGGGCATATCCTTTTATCGCAACTGCGGCTTGTCTTACAATGTTTAGCACGACTCTAACTTGTCTGGATGCATACCCTCGCGTTGTATCGAGAACACTACAGGTTCTCTATCCTGAGAAAAAATTGCCTTTTACCAAATCCTATTGGATAATGATTCTATTGGTTGTAAGTGGTGCAATTTTTATATTGGCAAATTTCCGTGAAAATATGCGAACGATGGTGGATTTTGCAACGTCAGTATCTTTTCTCACAGCACCGATATTGGCTTTTATGCATTTCAAAATAGCCCAATCTACTAAAGTAAGTGGCGTTCACCCATTGAGTCGCTGGATGAAAATTCTATCGTATCTGGGTTTGATTTTTCTTACCTTATTTGCAGTTTACTATTTGTATCTAATTCTGAATAGATCAGCCTAGCAGATATTAGCTGTGAGTTTATTTGGTGCCATATACCCTGTAATTTTTCTCTTGATAGGACTTGGATTGAGTTTGCATTTTGGCGATGGGAACACAATGAACGGCCCAAGTCAAGTTCTACTCATTGTAGCAGGCTTACTTGCCATCTCACCAAATATCTGCAAGATCTATTTGCAAAAGTTTAGCCTAAATAGAAATTTACCATTTAGCGACAATATTCCGAACCAGAATTCAAATCAATTATTAAGTTCAAATCCAAATCAAAAAACAAATCAATTACCAACTCTATTTCAAAATTCGAATCTCAATCAATCAGAGGCAAAAGTAAGTTTATTCCTCCGCAACTGTTGGAAACAAATTTATGATAATATCAAAAATGTATCCATTGCAATAAAGATACTTCTGTTAGTTGGTGCATTGATTGGATCTTGGTCAATGTCTGGCATTCTGCCAAACTTGATTCTTCTTGGACTGAATACGATTCGTCCAGATCTATTTCTTGTTGGAGCATGTATTGCATCTGCTATTATCAGCATCGCTTCAGGAAGTTCTTGGTCAACCGCTGGCACAGTTGGAGTTGCACTAATGGGCGTAGGCGAAGTATGGAATTTTCGTCCTGAATTGGTTGCGGGATGCATTCTGTCAGGTGCTTATTTTGGTGATAAATTGTCTCCGCTTTCGGATACGACCAATCTTGCTTCTGGTATAACAAAAGTTCCGCTAGTTAGTCATATCCGTTTTATGATTCCGACAACATTACTTTCATTATCTATAAGCTTGGTAATTTATTATTTCCTGGGCTTGGATAATGTATCTGATTCGAAAACATCCTTGGATATAAGAACCTTACTTGAATCAATTTATACATTGAATGTTTATAGTATAGCTGTTCCAATCGGTGTCTTGGTTCTTGTCATGTCGGGTATATCAGCAATTCCTTCACTTTTTATGGGAATTATTGGAGGAATCATAATCGCAATTGCGATTGTTAGCCAAGAATATATCGTAATATTCGAAAGTTTATTATTTGGTTATACATCCAATATCGGAGACCCTAAATTGGATTCACTTCTCTCTGGTGGGGGAGTGATTGCTATGATTCCTACAATTTTGATTATACTTTCTGCGATGGTCTTCGGTGGCTGCATGCAAGCTAGTGGGAGGATGCAAAGAATCATTGATGAGATTCAAAAAATTGTTCATAGTGAGCGTGCACTTGTATTATCTACAATGGGATTTTCTCTATTCGCAAATCTAACGACATCAGATCAGTATCTGTCGATTGTGATACCAGGTAAAACTCTACGTGATAGCTATGATGAGATGGGCGTTGATCGCAAAATTCTAGCTAGGTGCTTGGAAGATTCTGGAACCATTACTTCTGTTCTGATTCCTTGGAATTCTTGCGGTGCCTTTATGAGCACAAGCCTGGGTATTGCAACAATAAGTTATTTACCATTTTGTTTCTTTCATTGGATTCATATTGTTATTTCTGTTGGGATTGTTGTGTTTAGGAAACCTCATAGGATTCTCAAAAGTGATTGACAAAATATGTGAATAATTTTTCATGAATAGTAGATGGTATTACGAAATTGATGAATAAACTAAAAATATCAAAGCTATTCTTTTTTGGTTTAATCATTCTGTCTTTTCTATGGGCTGAGTTATCATTCAATTTCCAAGATTTTGATTCTAATTCCGCAGAATTAGAATTTTGCTCTGAAACCAACCAAACCGTTCAATTTTTCCTCCTAGAACCGAATATAAATGAAGAAAGTGAAACGCACTCTTCTTATTCTGATGATTTTATCTCTCTTGCTAACAATCTAAGAATTAATAATCTAGCATTCAATATTCAAACTTTTGATTTTAGACTGTATTCTTTCGGTAATTCTCTTCTCATCTATTCTCTCGGATCTCGCGCTCCGCCAATTTCTTAATCTAAAGACTTCTATCAAATTTTAGCTGTGCTATTTTCTAAGATTCTTTCTGAAGATACACGACTATCTTATTTATTTCAACTTTGATCCGAAATATTAGGTTCATGAGTTGTATTGCGAGTTTATCCATAACATTGGGAGAACACAATGTATCTATATCGTAATCATTTAGTTAGGTTTTTGAGAATTTTATTTATCCGAGTTAACATACTTCCATCAATTTTAATAATTTTTTTAATTTTAAACTGTGGCAAGAAGCATGAGGAGGAAAAAGAAAAACTGAAAGTAGTAAATCCTTGGAGGCAGGATATATCCATAGAAAAAGTATATGTTGCGAAAGTGAAAGCAATCCAGCGAATCGAGCTAAGAGCTTTTGAGAAGGGTTATTTAACTAATATCTATGTGGATGAAGGCAAACTTATAAAGAAAGGGCAAAAAATGTTTCAAATCATGCCTATCCTTCTGCGTTCTAAATATGAAAAAGCGAAAGCCGAATATGAAGCGTCGCAAATTGAATTTGATAATACAGAAATACTTTTTAAAGAAAAAATAATTTCCAACGCTGAATATGCGACAGCCAGAGCTAGGTTAAAAAAAAGTAAAGCCGAAATGGATCTTGCAAAGAACCATTTAGATTTAACAACCGTTTACGCACCATTTACAGGGATTATGGATAGATTTCAAGTTAGGCTTGGAAGCTTTCTTGACGAAGGGGCACTTCTTACAACCCTATCCGATGTTTCTAAGTTATGGATATACTTTAATGTTTCCGAGAAAGATTATCTAAACTTTCAGAAAAGAAAAAAGTCAACTGATGAAAATACTAAAGTTCGATTCATGATGGCTAATGGCGAGGAATTCAGCCAGAAAGGATATGTAGATACTATCGAAGCTGAATTTGATAGCGAAACAGGAACAGTTCCCTTTCGAGCAACTTTCAAAAATCCGGAACGATTACTCCGTCATGGAGAAACCGGAAATGTAATTCTCGATGAAGTTATTTCAGATGCTTTGATTATTCCTCAAAAGGCAACATTCGAAGTTCTGGATCATCACTATGTTTTCGTTGTTGATGAGAAAGGAAAGGTTAGCACGCGTGAAGTTGAAATTGCTAATGAACTCCCTCATTTATTTATAATTAAGGCAGGGCTTACTGATACTGATAGAGTACTCATTGAAGGAATTGGTAAGATCCGTGATGGAGAATCAATTAGTATTCAACTAGAGTCTCCCGAGGAAGTGATGAAAGGGCTTGAGCTTGTTGCTCATTAGGATTGTTTTCGGAGGAAATCTATGTTTGCAAAATTTTTACATCGCCCTGTCTTAGGAATCGTTCTTTCTGTTCTTACTGTCTTTGTTGGGATTTTATCTATAAAGACATTGCCCATAGCACAATTTCCTGAAATTGCACCTCCTAGAGTTGTGGTTTTGTTATCGTTTCCGGGAGCGAGTGCTCAGGTATTAGTAGATTCTTCTATAACAATATTAGAACAAGCTATTAACGGAGTTCCTGGAATGAGATATATTGTATCCTCTTCAACGAGTTCGGGGGATGCAATAATTCAAGTATTTTTTGAACCAGGTTCGGATTCAAATGATGCACTTGTGCAAGTGAAAACTAGGGTAGATCAGACCATGTATCGCCTACCGGAATTGGTTCGATTAGAGGGGATATTGGTTCAACCAGTTCAACCTAGTATGCTTATGTATGTGAATCTTTATAGCAAAGATCCGAATGCATCAGAGAAATTTCTTTTCAACTATGCAACTGTCTATCTGATACCAGAACTAAAAAGAATCAGCGGAGTTGGCCAAGTAAAAATACTTGGTGCTAGACAATTTGCCATGCGAGTTTGGCTAGATCCAGATCGGATGCGTGCTTACAATGTTACTGTTGATGAAGTAATGAAATCCATAGCCTCTCAAAGTATAATCGCAAGACCGGGACGCCTTGGCCAGAGTTCAGGCAAAACACCTCAATCTCTAGAATATACTTTAACGTATGATGGACGTTACAATGAACCTTTTCAATACGAAGAAATTATTGTTCGAGCAAAAAACTCAGGAGAGATTTTATATTTAAAAGATATCGCGAAAGTTGAGTTGGACAGCGAATTTTATAATATTTATACGGATGTTAACGGACTTCCTGCTGCTGCGATGATGTTTAAACAGACTGAAGGAAGTAACGCAAATGAAGTAATTGATGAAATAAAAACTAAACTAGAGGATCTAAAAAAAACATTCCCTCCTGGAATGGATTATCGATTTAGTTATGATGTATCTAGTTTCCTAGACGCATCGATTGAACGTGTTCTTCATACTTTATATGAAGCATTTATTCTTGTAGCTATTGTTGTATTTATTTTTCTTGGAGACTTTCGTTCGACGATTATCCCAGCGATTGCGGTTCCCATTTCACTGATAGGTGCTTTTGCATTTATGAAATTAATGGGGTTAACGATAAATTTAATCACATTATTCGCATTAGTTTTAGCAATTGGTGTTGTTGTTGATGATGCAATTGTAGTTGTTGAGGCAGTTCACGCCAAAATGACAGAAAATCCCAATCTTACTATCTATGGAGCAGTTAAATATGTTCTAAACGAAATTAGTGGTGCAATTATAGCAATTACTCTGCTTATGATGTCGGTATTTATTCCCGTTTCATTCTTACCAGGACCAGTTGGTGGATTCTATCGCCAATTTGCAATTACAATGGCCAGTGCAATTGGTATATCCGGAATAGTAGCCTTAACTTTTACTCCTGTTCTTTCGGCTATAATTCTGAAACCACATAAACCTGGTGATCATCACAACAATGGTCCAGTCGCGAAGTTTATTTCGAAGTTTAATACTCATTTTGAAACTATTACTGAATATTATATAGCTTTTATACGCAAATTCGCTGGTAGGCGAATTGTTACTTCAATCATAGTTGTTGGGTTTATATTTGGAATATTTTTAATTAGTAAATTTGTTCCAGAAGGATTCGTACCTGCTGAAGATCAAGGAATGTTGTATGCAATAATTCAAACTCCGCCTGGTTCTACAATTGAGAAGACATTTTCTGTTGCAAATAAATTAGAAGAAGCAGCATTGAAGATCGAAGGAGTAGATTCTGTCGCTTCTCTGGCAGGTTATGAAATTCTCACAGAAGGGGAAGGATCAAATGCTGGAACTTGTCTTATAAATCTCAAAGACTGGTCAGAAAGAAAAAACTCAGTACATGATATAATTGAAGAACTCGAAGAATCCACGAAAGATTTTGGAGCGATCATTGAGTTTTTTGAACCTCCAGCTGTTCCTGGATTTGGTTCAGCCGGTGGGTTATCCTTTCGATTGTTAGATAAGACAAATAGTGGAGATTATCATAGATTTGATAAAGTTCATGAAGAATTTATGGATCAGCTAAAGAAGCGTGAAGAGTTGAGTGGTCTCTTTTCTTTTTACTCTGCTAAATTTCCTCAATTGAAAGTGAAGTTGGATCGTAAAACTGCTATGCAGAAGGGAGTTAACATTGGTGAAGCAATGGAAAATTTGAATATACTCGTTGGTAGTACATATGAGCAAGGCTTTGTTCGTTTCAATCAATTCTTCAAAGTGTATGTTCAGTCACTACCTGAGTATCGGAGATATCCTTCAGATATGCTTCAGCTTTTTACCCCGAATGATAAAGGTGAGATGGTACCTTATTCTGCTTTCCTTTCTTTAGAACAAACCCAAGGTGCAAATGAAATTACCCGGTACAATGCTTACACATCTTCGGTAATCAATGCAATTCCAGGAGATGGATTTACAACGGGGGAATCTATTAAAGCGATTCGGGAAGTTGCACTGGAATTGCCAAGTGGATTTGATGTTGCATGGGAGGGTTTAACCTATGATGAGGCACGAAGAGGCAATGAAGCATTTTATATTTTCTTAGTTGTTTTGATTTTCGTCTTTCTTGTTCTATCAGCACAATATGAAAGCTTCATAATTCCATTTGCAGTAATATTCTCCCTGCCGCCAGGAATTTTTGGTTCATTTTTCTTACTTAAAATTCTTGGCTTAGCAAATGATATTTATGCTCAGATCGGCTTGATTATGTTAGTTGGACTACTAGGAAAGAATGCTGTTCTAATTGTCGAGTTTGCAAGGCAAAAGCAAGCTGTTTCTGACATTACTGTTTTTGAAGCAGCGATTGAAGGTGCAAAAGCAAGGTTTAGGCCAATATTGATGACTTCTTTTGCCTTCATTGCGGGTCTTATACCTCTCCTTGCGACAGGAGGGCCAGTTGCACTTGCCAATCGAACCATTGGCGCATGTGCGTTAGGCGGTATGTTATTTGGAACCATTTTTGGTGTTATCATTGTTCCCGGATTGTATGTTATATTTGGAACACTTGCAGAAGGTAAAGAATTCTATGAACAAGAAGATGAGCTCCCACTTTCTGAACAATCTGGACTAGGAAGAGAACGTACTCGTAAGCGTAATTCAGAATCAAAGAGAGGTTGATTAAGGATGAATATGTATAAACTAATTCTATTTTTTTGCATTTATCTTAGCTTATTTTTCTATATTTCGTGTATTCCTTCTATTAAGGAAGAAAATCATAGAAATTTGCAATTGCCAAAAAATTTCAACGAAGAAGAAGTAGACGAAAAAACCAAAAATCTAGCAGAAGAAGTTTGGACCAAATTTTTCAATGATCCTCATCAAATAAATTTGATTCAAACTGCAATGGCTAATAATCAGGAACTTGCAAAACTTGAGCAGGAAATTCAAATTGCAAATAATGAAATTCTTGCTAGGCAAGGTGAGTATCTACCTAAATTGGGCCTTGTGGCCGATTCAGGAATAGAAAAGGTCGAAAGATTCAGTACTGAAAATGCAAATTCCCCCACCTTATTTACTAAAGGTGGAGTTATGATGACTTGGGAGATAGACATTTGGAAAAAACTTCGTAATTCAACCAAGGCAGCTTATTTAAGATATTTAGCGAGTGTTGAAGGTCGTCGATTTGTAGTTACAAATCTAATATCCGAGATATCAAATACTTATTACGAAATGAATTCTTTGCATACTCAGATGCAATTGATTGATGATTACATTAAAGTTTTAACCAGGATAAATGAAATTGTGTCATTGCTTCAACAAGCTGGGCGAACAAATAAGCTTGCAGTCCAGAGATTTAATGCTGAAGTTTCAAAAAATCAAGCTAAGAAATTTCAGTTACAGCAAAATTTATCAATCGCTGAGAATCGAATGAATGCATTGTTAGGACGATTCCCACAGTCAATAAATTACCAACTGGAGGATTTTCTAAATTTAGATCTGCCTGAAATACAAACATCCGTACCAGTTAAACTCTTAGAAAATCGTCCTGACTTACGACAGGCAAGTTTGGAATTGCAAGCAAGTAAACTGGATGTAGATGTTGCTCGAGCACGGTTCTATCCTTCGCTATCCATTGATGGAAACTTAGGTTATGAAGCTTTCAATTCTAAACATTTTGATGGAACTCAAGTTGGAGTTGCATATGCTCTGGCAGGTGGTATTACTATGCCGCTACTGAATAGACGAGGAATAGAAGCAAGCTATAGGACTGCAAATAATATGCAGATCCAAGCTTTATATAATTATGAACAGACTCTTATTGAGTCGTTTACAGAAGTTAGTAATCAAATCATTAAATTAAAAAACTTAAAATATATATATGATCTAAAATCTCAACAAGTTGATACTTTAAAAAAAGGTACAGAAACGGCGGATGCTTTATTTCGTGCTGGACGAACTGATTATGTTGATGTTCTTCTCACTCAGCGTGATTTCATTGAGGCTCAAATCGAATTGGTAGAAATTAAAAATGAACAATTGCAATCCTCGATTGGATTGTATAAGGCTATTGGTGGAGGTTGGAGAGGCCAGAATTGAGATGTTCGAGGTTTAGGATCATTCTTAAGTATGCTAACAACTAAATGATCTGTTATGAGTTAATTAATAATATTTATCAATTTCCAATATATTGTCTGAAAGATACGTTTTTGAAAATGGAAAAATGCCTTCGTGAAGGCTTTGGTTCATCACCAGCTTGCCACCAGACAGAACGAAGGTAGCCACGAAGAATTTTACCACAAAGTTCGCTAAGTTCACACGAAGATCACGGAGGATGATAACCTAACGAGAAAATCTATGGTGCTGATTTGGGTTTTGTTCTAGTTGCAGCAATTTCTTCATTAGGTGCTGTTCTTAATTCATCGCGGTAGAATTCAGCTGTTAGCCCCTGGTTTTAACCAGGGGTAATGAGGTTCCAAGAACCAATCCTTGCGCCCCGGACCCAAGCACCAGCTACCGCGTAGGTGCTGGGCTTGTCGACTGGGGTCAATAAATTGAAAAAAATATTTATGGAATGGAAGACACTTAACAATTTATTGACCAGAGGGAGAGCCGGAAATGGCGCCCTAATAAAATAATAAAATCCGCATTTCGCGTTGATCCATGCATATTTTCACCAATCACCTAATCTCTTGATGAATTTTTGTATTTGACTTATTGCACTTGAATTCATCGTGAGGTCATGAAAAACCTTCAAGAAATCCGAGAATCTGTAATTGATGCATATCAGAATTTTCTGTTAGATGGCAAAACGGAAAAATTCCGAGAAGTCGCTCCTTATTATATGAGAGAATACCTGATGCGAATATTTCATGACGAAGATGCATGTTCGGATGCATATATTCGTTGTTTGGAGCGAATTGTAATTTTCCTCGATAAATTTCATTTAGGTGTAGGAAAGAAAAATCTAATAGGATTCCTGAATTCTTGTGCGATCAATCAATATTTTAATTCCCAGAAACAGGCATGGAAAGAACCTAAAATCTTTGATTTTCTTGAACATTTAGAACAGATTGAGTCGGATACTCTGGAGAACGATGAATCAACAGAGAAAGAGATTCTTTTTCAATTTTTGGGAACTCTTGGGTCACCTTGGAATCTTGCCTTGGCGCTCCGCCACGACATTTCTTTGGATGCTTCCATGGAGCGAGCCTTGAAGATGATTTTGTTTCGAAAGAGCCGAAGCCCTTTAGAATTCTGGGAATCGCATCGAAATCGGAGAAATTTATGGACGGAACGAAAGGAAAAGTTATTGGATCGCCTCCGATTCCTAACCTTTCGGATTTATCACGAAAAGGACCTACGAAAACGGGAGAAATTTAAGAAAAATAAAGAAAATAAATTAAAATCCTTGAACTTTCATCTTAGGAAAGGTATGTACACTATGGAAGAGCTTGCAATCGAGCTTGATATTGAACAAAAAGACCTTGTGAGAATCGTAAGGCATAAATTAAATAAATGGAAAAAAAGGGAGATGGCTATCCCGGACATTCGAAAAATTAGGGTTGCCTAGAATTTTTATCCTAAAAAATAAAATGGTTTTTCGATTTGACTGTTAAAAAAAACTTTACAGAGTCATCCGGTCAGGGAAATATATTTCGCAAAACATGCAAACAGGGTTATGAAAATTAAAGTTACTACAAAAAATGACGTCCATATCATCAAAATTGAAGGCGCAATCAAGGCGGGCAATGAATTTGAATTGGGAGAGAAAATTGAACAATATATTAAGAAAGGAAATGTACCCAAGTTCATAATTGATTTGAAGAAAGTCCCTTTTATAAACTCTGCTGGGCTTGGAACTTTTCTGAATATTTATAAACATATAGATGGATTAAATGGTCGTATCGTATTTGCAAATTTAAACTCCGATATTGAGAACTTGATGGAGATTACGAAACTTGCGAGTATATTTGAAATATACAAAACTTTGGAAGAGGCTCTAGAATCTTTCGAATACTAATTAAGTTTTTTACAAAACTTCGTTAACAGCATTGCGACTGGAATTATGCAATCGAAAATCCTATTCTGGCTTAGAAAGAAAAAAATACAATTTGTTGTTGTAATTTTTTTTCTATACCATGCAATTTTCAATTCATTCACAGGACAATTTTTACTCAACCAACTATATCCAAAATTTCTTCAAGATGGAAGCCTAAAGGCAAATGTTTCTGGACTTTCCTTATTTTATGGCTTAACTATTGAAGATATAAAGCTATTCAATGCAAATAGGTTTACTCCCAATACCGTATTTAGTGCAGACAAAATTATATTGGGATATAACCTACCTGCCGTTATATGGGGAAGACTTAGAGTCGGTGAGATAGGTCTCTACAATGCTAAGATTCATTTGATCCAGGAAAATGGGATCTGGAATTGGCAAGATATTCTTGTTCAATCGGACACAAGCCAGGAGTCCGAGAAATTGATTGAAGAGAAGGATGAATCCAATGAAGATTCTAATTCTCTCCCACTACCGATTCCAATCAGCGCTTATATTAAGATTGCTATAGAAAATTTAGATTTTCGCTTAGAAAAGCGAGATCCCCTCAATCCTGTAGATTTAGGTTTTAAATCTGCCGATCTCAAGTTGGATCTAGATAGTTTTCGAACAACAAATATTCCGTACAATTTGTCCGCAATAGATCTGATTGATTCTATTCATATGGAACTCAATCCCAACGATCCAATCCTTGTCTGGTATAAGGATAAGAATTTAGAATTCGAAAGTCCTTTAGATAGTCATATTTCTATCCATACAGATCGAAGTGAATCTCAACTCTCCCTTGAGTCGAAGATGAATATTGGCGGTAAAGAATTAATGATTCGAAGGAAAGGTAAGCAAGCTTTAGTTTTGAGTGCTTATCTTCGTTATGCGATCGATTTTATTCCTGTAGAGAATAAAATACTATTAGAAAATTTGGATCTTCATTTTCAAGGTGATCAGTGGCTTCAAGCTCAAGGAGAAATCCTCAATCCTGATTCATCGAATCGTAGCGTAAATATTCGTCTCAGCGAATCTAATATCAACTTGGACAAATTGTCCAGATTCCTAGAAGAATTACCTATCACTCCGATGAAATTGGGTGGAATGATTCACCTAAGTCCTTTGCATGTGATCGGTCCATCGAACGATCTAAATTTGGATTGGCAAGCACAGGCAAGAAATATTTTTTATCGAAGTGGCAAGCAAGAGCATTCATCCAAGTACGTAGACTTGGACCTACTGGCAAGACTCGACTTGGATTCGGAAGAAAATCCAACAGCAGCTGATCCAATTCCCATATTGAAGAGATTGGATATCCGAAATCTGAGAGCAGAATACAATGATCTAACAGCAAATCTAGTTGGTTATGCGAGCTCTGATTCAGGAATTGATCTTAACTTGGTTCTAGATAAAATGAATTTGAGGACATTTCTCTCGACACTAGGTGGCTTCCTTTCTGTGCGAGGAAAAGTGACTGGATACGATTTCTCGGATCTTAAGCTTGATTTCGAACTAAATCTTCAATCATTTCGATTCATGCTGGATCGTAGCCAATCTGGAACTTCTCATTCAAAAGCCAAAATCGGAAGCAACTTGAAATTCAATCATCCATTTGGATTGAGTGAAGTGAAAGATACTAAGCTCACGCTTTCTACCAAGAATAATAGCAATCTTTCCGCCATCGATTTGATTGCGAAACCAAGACTTTTTTTAGAAGATAAATTTCTCATTCAAGTTGATAGCTTAAATTTGGGAATCAATCTAACCCATTTGATTCCCATCTTACCTTTATACCTGCGCGAAAAGGTCGCTCCCGTTGAATCTGCGATAGGTGGCAAAATTGATCTAGCTGCTAAGGGTATTTTTGACATAAGCAAAAAAGAATACAAGTTGAACTTAAATGGAACGATCCCAGGACTTGAACTTAGAGATCTCAGTTGTGATACTTCAATTAAACTAAAAGCCGAATCCAAGTTTGGCGAGGCAATAGAACTTGAACAACTGAAAATTCGTGCCTACGGTGGAAGTCTAGGGCTTGACGCATCAGGACTACTCTATGAGAAAAAATCAGCAGTCAAGCCGCCAATCGGTCCTTATTTCGGCAATTTAGCTTTAAAACTATTCTTGAAATCTAATATAGAAAAATACATCGCAAAAGGCTTAACCTATCGAGGGGATCTATACCTCGATGCGAAAATTCTAGATAAGGATTTGGTAGGTGAGGTAATTTCGAATAATACCAAAATCATCTACAATAATGGGCGTTGTCCTGGGGATAATTGTAAATTATTTCTGGTTGAGAATTTGAATGCAGACATTTCAATTCAGCATGATCTATCACAAAATACTACTATTCCACTCATTGATGGAGATAAGGCTCGCTTTATTAAGACTTATGGTAGATTGGGGAGAGACAATTTAACGATTCATCAGGTTTTAGGTTCTCATCCGTCGATAGTGGATGCTCCTTTTGTTTATGTTAAAGGTCAAGGGAATTATCCCGGTCTTACTTCGAGAGTTCAATACAAGGAAAATTATCTGTTCATCGACGGACTAAAGCTTTCTTTACTGGATGGAACGGTTTATGGTAAAGACATCTTAGTGAATATTGGTTCGACTGATCTTGCAAAAATGGAATATATGGCAACGCTTCAATTGCGTGATATTGATTTACGCCAATTACTCTCTGTTAATGCACAGAAATCCATAGATGATGGTAAAATAAAAGCAGACCTGAATATTTCTGGAAACAATTTGTCCGATCCTATTCCAAATATGGATCTATATTTTAGTATTTTTCAAATCGGTCGAGATTTTGGTAAAAGCGCATTGAATGTGATCTCCACTAAGGGTGCAATCATGAACTTTATAACAGATAGTTATGCTGTAGATAAAGTAGAAGTGGAATTATCTAAAGGATTAGTATATGCTGATGTACTATTTAAAAAATCTATTTTAAGCTATATGGTTGCATTGGAAGACAATAAAATTACTCAGCAGAGAATGCCTCTTGCAAATTTCTTAAAACGAGCGGAATCAGAAATCTCTACATATAGGTAGCAAAAATTATGAAAAATCTATTGAACTTAGAAACAACAATTCCTAACATCGAATCTAAATTATATTTCATCAGTATTTTCCTTTTTATCTCAATTATTTTTCAAAATTGTAGCTTTAAAGCTCCTCCAATCACATTTACTCAGACACAGACTGCATCTGAAAGACAAATGATCGGAGAAGACAAGGATATAGAAAAAGATGGATGGTTGATCTCATCTATTAAGTCTTCCAGCTCTGGATCAGATCAATGGGAACGAGACATCTCTCTTGATTCCAAATTGGACCGCGATACTCAGATTCAATTAAAAAAACTCGCTTATTTGAGCGCTGAACTTTTTGAATTCAAAGCAAAAGGCTTTGTTGGTGAATCATTCGACGGTAAAGTGAAGCGCAATCCGACCCTCAGTGCAGATCCTAATTTGGACAAACGCATTCGAGGCCTAATTGATCTAGTCAATGATACCCGTTCAAAAGTTGTTGAGGCTTCAATAATTGCAGAAAAGAAAAAAAATACTCAGGTCATTGAAGAAGATTTTAGAAAATCATTGTTAAATGACTATTATTTGAGTGTTGAACCAGGCGAATATTTCGAATCAAGCAATGGACGTTGGGAGAGAAAAGAATAGAATGATCATTCGATTCATGAAGAGATTTCTCTATCTTGCTATTCTTGGATTCGGATTATTGGCACAAGGTTGTGTTGTATTCCAGAAATCAACCAAGATCAAACCAATAGCTTTTGATTACAAAGCGATCGGTAAGTATTATTTCAATCCGAAGAATGATAAACCTTTCCCTCTAACCATACAAAGAGGAAATAATTTATATAATTCTACAACTGCTGATGGTAAATATTTATTTTATGCAACTAATAAAGAAGGAAATTTTGACATTTGGTTTCGTGATTTAAATAGTTCTGTCATCGTTCCTATTACGGAACATCCATCGCAAGAATACAAACCAGCAATCAGTCCTGACGGAAGAAGATTAGTTTTTGTATCCGAACAATTTGACTCAGACGGTGATCTTATGTTACTGGATATTGATCCACAGGAATGGGTGAGTTCAATTCTAAAGGGCAAAAGATTTATTGATACTGATTTTAAAGTTTTAACAAATCCTGAATGGAAGAATAAAAATCGTCAAGAACGAGTAATTGATACGGATCCAGTTTGGATGCCGAATTCCGAACAGATTGTATTTTCAAGTGATCGATATACTCCAGGTATTCAAAATCTTATTTTGTTAGACTTATCTGATAATAATTCAATGACCCAGCTAACATATAGCGGTGGTAGCTCGCCATATGTTTCGGCCGATGGAAAAACAATATACTATTTATCCTACCGTGACAGTCAAGATGGTGAAATATACTCCCTAAATCTTGAAGATAAGAAAATTCTACGAATCACTAATAACAATTTTTTAGATTATTCACCTTCAGTATCCAGTGATAATCGATTCCTTTTTTATACTTCCATTCGTAAGGATACAAATGGGAACGGTGTATTGGATGAACGTGATTATAGCGTGATTGTTCAAAGGGATTTAAAAGATGGAAAAGAAAAATTTCTAAGTTCTGGAGATAATTCTGTTTTTGATACTAAATATTCTGATTTTAATGGTGGGTCAGTTCTCTTTAGTGCATCATTTTACAATTCAATAAATATTTATTTCATTCCTTATACGGGATCAATTCCTAAGCAATCCAATATTATAGATCAATTCACTTATGCACTTGAATACGAGAAATTCAATAGTCAGTCGAGATATTTCTTAGCATTGGAAAGTATTGAACTTTTTTATGAAGATGATCCTTTGTATCCGATTTATAAAGCGCGTGCTGATGCAAAAAAAGTAGAGTATCTACAAAAGAAAAATCGCAAAGTTGCCGCATCAAGTCTGATAGGTGAAATGTCTGGACGTCCTGATACCAAAGATATTTATTCTAGAGCTCAAGCTACAATTTTGGATCCGAAAAAAGACCGAGAAGTTGAATCTAAAATTAAGAACTCTATTGAAAAGGTAAAAGAATCGGATCTTACAGAACCAGTAAAATATCAGTTATCGGCTTCACTACTTCATTTACTTGCGGATTGGTATGAATCAAAGTCAAAATTCAATGATGTTAAGCTCGTACTTCGAGAGATTCAATTAGATTATCCTGAATATCATTTGATCCGAGAAATAAAAAACAAATCAGGCTTTTATGAATTTCGTCCTGAATCTGTAGTAATTCCGCATTTTTACCAAGAAACTTTGAGACTCTATGAAGAACGGATGGCTCAACCTGATGATCCTGCAATTCAGAGTCGTTTAGAAATAAAAGATTTACTATTTGATTTAGAAAATAAAATCCGAACAAATAGAAATTCAACTCAGATACTCGAACATATAACAAGTATTGAATCCGATGAGAATAATCCTAAACAATCAATAATTCTCAAAACTTTTCTCGCCTATTTAAAAGCGTCAACTCTTCGAAATGAAAAAAATTTAGACTTAAGCTCTAGCACAATTGATGCCGTGATACCGATCCCCCAAGATTTGGAAATGGATCCACCTGGTCAAAAGAGTATATTTGAATATCCTGAATTTATAAAGTTGTATAGAAATCCAGCATTATCTTATGTTCATTACTTGCGATACAAAAATGCTCAAGATCAAGGCAATGGAGCATTGGCACTCCGTAATTTGAGAATTTTTATGGAGTTCTATGATCCATTAGTGAGTCCAGAATTGGATGAAGATGAGTTTTCTAAGTTATTCCTATATTGGGAGAGAAAAGCAATTGAGTATGAACGACTTGGAGATTTACGACAAGCAGCAGTTAATTACTATTTTAATAACTTAGGTATGTCACTTGCGAAGTCTAAAAATATTTCAGTGGATCGATTCTATGGCAATTATGCAGTTTATTACCAGAGAAAAATGCTTGAGACAATTTTTCAATATGGTCGAGAGCTAAGAGAGAAAGAAGAAGCAGAGCTTATCAATAGAATCAATATTCTGGGTGAAGGAAAATTAGATGTAATCGGCAATCTTTCTGATGTGCTTGGAATTCTACAGAAGCTTCCTTTCCTAGATGCCCTAAAAATTTTGGGTGATTTTCGAGACTTACAGAATAAAGACGTCTTGCATGAGAATGCATTGTCTTTGGCTGATCTCTATTTCAATTATCATTTAGAAAAGAACCGACCTTTTTTGAACTTGGCAGTTGTTTACGGATATTCTTATTATTTAATCAATCGAACTATTCTGAATGAGACAGCTCTTTATAAGTCTGGAGCGATGACTGCTAATCGCAAACAACAGATATTAGAAAATTATAAAAAAGCAGAGTATGAACTTCGATGGATTCTTTTCGCTGATCCTACATTTCCGGATGCTTATCAGCTTCTAGGATGGCTTTACCAATATATTGATATTATAAAATCTAAAAAAGTAGAAGAGGACGGCCCAACCGAGGAAGAGAGATATAGTTCTGTTTATGAGAAGTTTTTCCCAGAAAAGAACTTCGAAGAAAATGTTGAATTGTATACTCAGATATTGGAATTTTTGGGTGAGGATTACCCGAATAAGAAAATACTTTCAGATCTCAATCTAAATCTAGGAAATAATTACTTTCTGCTAAGTAACTACCCGAAAGCAAACGAATCAGGAGCCAAAGTTGATAATCTAGGTAGATCCATTGTTTCTCGATCTCAGTTTGAGGATTATCGACAAGAAGCAGTTTTTCGTTTTAATTACGGTCGTTCTGCACTATACCGGGCTGATTACAAAAAAGCTATAGAACAATTTGAAATTGCCCTTGAAATTTATACAAAACGAGAATACTATCAATCATTATCGAAAAACTCATCATCAAATGAAGAAAAAGATAATCGGAACCGAATATTCAAATTTCTTGAAATAAATAGTGAACTAACAAAAAACAACGAATATCGTGAAGTGAAGTCTAAACTTGCTCTTCTGAACAGTATGATCGGACTTTGTCGAATGGAAATGGGGAATTATGAAGATTCGATTCCTTTTCTTCAATCAGCAATTTCCCATAATCGAGTCAGTAAAGAAATTGATTCTATTAATCTCTGGAATGCTCTCGCAATTGCTTATCAGAAAACAGGAAGATACCGTGAATCAAAAGAAATTCTGAGTCGTGCTGAAGAAGAGTATCGTGCTGAAAACTTAATTCTATCTTGGCTTGATTTTTCTTTTACAAAGGCATTTTGGAGAATTGTGCTGCCTGATAATATCCGAGTTTTGGGTGATGGAAGATTTCCTGGAGAATTTCCATTAGATTTCAAGAGTCTTTTAACGAGAAGCATTCAGATAAATAATTTATTGGAAGAAAAGGATTTTCGAAATGCTGCTTCTGCAATCAAATCTCGTTCGGAATTTATAGAAGATAGAAATCTCAAAAAATGGGTAATGGGAGATTTGGTTAACCACCATTCTTTTGCACTAGAGGGCCAGATTCATTTTCAATCCGGAGACTACCTGAATGCGAGTCAATCATTTAACAGGATGAAGACGGGATTTGGTAATTCGGGAGATGTAGTCAGAGAGAGAATTGCAATTATTCGAAAAAATTACTCAGGCTTTGCTTGGTCGGAGTCGGAACCTAATAATCAGGATGCTAAGAAATTACTTGAAGATAACCTTAGTGAATTATTCAAATATAGAGATTTATTTGTTAAAAATTGCAAAGAATTTGCTGATGAGGAGATTTGCCTCAGTCGATTAAGAAGAGAATTCAAACAATTTGATACCTTAGTTGGTTTGAATTATTTCTATCTTGGTGAGATTCATCGAGGTTACGGCAATCTCAATGGCGCCTATGTATATTATTCTAAAGCACTTACTAAGCTTCGAAATCCTGCCAATGTAGATCCAAAGTTCCATTTCATGCCCCAAGATCCGTTCAATCGAAAAGAACGAATTCGTATTTTTTTGAATCTGGCGAGACTTTATCTTAGGTTAGGCGATTCCATTGAAAGCGAAAAATACTATCGAATTGCTAAGGAAGGCGCGTATGAATTTCGATTGGAAAGGGAATCTTTTCAGTCCGATCTAATTGGCTACGAATTGACCAAGAAATCTGAATCCAAAACAATTCCTGTTCGGAAAAGAGAATCGAATCAACTACTTATTGATCTGAAGAGAAGATTTGAATCTGAGAAAACTCTGCCATACAATCTTCTGCAGCATACTTTGGAAGAATACTACTCAATTAATATTGATCAGTCAATGATGACGGGAAGATTCTGGGACATTCCACTTATTGCCGATTCGCAGAGAAATTTTCAGCTCTCCCGTGAAGTTTTGACTTCTTCGCTAGAATATTCGGATTTACGAATGGACAAATACAACAAAGATTTTCAGATCCAAATGAAGAAACTTGATAAAATTCAAATGGAAATTGAAAATAAATCAATCAAACGTGAGAAAGTTGATGAATCCTTGCGAAGGAAATCTAGTATTTTAAAGGAAATCTCACGTATTTCCAATGATATAAAAGTAAATTATCCTCAATATTTTAAATTTTATAACCAATCCAATTTATATTCTTATTATCCTCTAGATAATAGCTCGATCTCGCGCAGATGTATGCAGTTTGGGGACAAGTATATGTTTTGGAATCGGGAAAATACCAAAAAAGAATTTAAACAATTAAATTCTCTAGAAGTTGGCGAATATTTATCCAATACTCAGATTGAACAAATTGGCAATAAAAAAGTATATTTGAATCCAGGAAATTGTGAGATTGTTTATAAAAAAATAATTGATAAAGCTGGAAATAATCATATAACTTTAGTTACTAAAGAAGCGGATTTTTCCGAGTATAAAAATCCAGAAGGAATTGCGTGGAGATGGAGAACTTTACTCGTCGATGAGAAACTTGAATCAAATGATTCGCGGATTCGGTACAATGATTCAATGAATCTAAACGAGCGACTTCTTGATACTGATTTGGTTTTTGTTACTAAGCCTAGTCTCTCAACTAAGCAACCGATCCTTTCTTATGCTGGCTCTTCTTCTCTTAACTTAAGAGAGATTTTTACAAACCCATCAGAAATTGCAGGAATTGTTTTAGAAGTTGATCAACCAAATTATAAAGATATCAATCGTGCTGGTTTAGTATGGGATTTGGCTTCTACGAATAGGAAAATGAATCTTTTGGTTTCTAGTCCACTCACACTAGAGCAACGAGCGACCCTTGACCGAGAAGAGCTTGCTCAGAGAACACTAACTTTTGGAACGATTCCTCAAAAATATATTTCCGTTAATCCTATCAGTCGATACAGAGAGTTAAGATCAGCCGGAATTTTTCAAGAGAGAGCAAGAGAGTATACTTCTGCTTATGAGTTATTCTATGATGCAGGATCTTTCTTGGACGATTCACAGAATAGATTATTATTGGAAAACGAGCTTGATATGGCTCGAATGAAAAGGAAAATATTTCCAGAGTTTGAT
The DNA here is from genome assembly GCF_028462125.1 of Leptospira sp. GIMC2001. NCBI lineage: Bacteria > Pseudomonadati > Spirochaetota > Leptospiria > Leptospirales > Leptospiraceae > Leptospira > Leptospira sp. GIMC2001. The sequence continues at coordinate 886,630 of NZ_CP115468.1, forward strand.
CCCGATTATTTCTATAAAACTATTCTTAAAAATCCTAAGCTTGATATTGAAAGTAGAAATATTGCATATTCAGCATTTCTAAAGGACTGCTTGTCGGATCGATTTTTAAGGAATTCTAGATCTATTTGTGATGCTTATTATAAATCTTGGAAAGAACAAGATCCAGTAGCTAGTCTTCCTGCAGAATTTTATTCTAAGATGTACAATGGAGAAATTCGAAATTTAGATCGGTCTCTTGAGGAAGCACTGAAGCTACAGGGTGATGACGAATTTCTGCGTAATATGCAAATTTCTGATTTGTACTTAGAAAATTTTCTTTTTCAAGAATCGGAAATATATGCAAATCGTGCAAGACGTCATGCAATATCACCCAGGGAAAAAGGGTTGATCAATGCAAGAATTCTTGAGATTCGATATCACGAATCTTATGTTCAAGGTCGAGAGGAATTCGCTTATTCGAAAATACCTGCTCAGACAACTTACGCTCTAGGTTTTAATAGAGAGTGGGATCAGTTTACAACGAAAGTTAATTCAGAGGGCTTTAGAAAACTTGGAGATGCAGACAGTATCTATGATGAATATCGAAAGAGATTGTATCATAAATGGAAAGAATTTGAATTTGGACGTGAGTTCGAGCCCATCTCTTTGATTCCGGACGAATTGTATGAGGGAGGTTCGGTATTATCGAAGATGACTCACCTCAACCGAAGTTTGTATTTTTATCTTCTATCGCAATCGGCTAAGCATCAAACTTCCATTGAAGGCGATAGCTTAATGGATATTTTGATTGCTATTGAGAAAGAAGAGGGTTTCAATAATCGCGCTTATGTTTATGCACTTCTGTATGCGGATCAATTGCTCAGAGATGGCAAAATTAATTCTGCAAAAAAATACATTTCGTTCTTTGAAAAAGACTACGATACCAAGAAAAGTTATCATCCATATATTGAAAAAATTTATAGCTATTTGATTTTTAGATTATCTCAATTCGATCCTCAAATTGTTTTTCCGAATAACGCTGCAGAAGCTTTTGGAAATGATGAAAAGATAGTATATAATTTATTTCGTACAATCGGTGCTGATGGACCAGAGTCTTTTGCAAAAGCATTGAACTCATTTAAATCTTCAAACTTCCAATCTAAAACTGCATTCACAAGAGATAATAGAAATAAAGCAAAAGATATCATTCAATATATGATGAAAGTAGCTTTTGACTTCGATAGCTCCGATGGGTTTTTGGATGCGCTACATTTTCAAGATACAATTTCCGCATATAATGAGCAGACTTTGGGAAGTCGTCCCAGGTTCACTGATTTGCCTCGGTTTTATACCATCTCGGATCAGCTCATTGCCAAAATTCCAGTTGGACAAGATCTTCATGCGATTGGAGATTATCTCAATAAAACCTATCTTATTACAGTTAGTCGAGGTTCAACTAAAGGAAGAGAGATATTTGCAAACGCAAACGATATTCATAAGAATATTAGAAAATACTATTCAGCTTCTTCTGAAGGTGGTGAGGCGACTAGACTCAGAGATCTGCTAGAGGATCGATACAAAAATACGATTCGAATGAAGAAGGATCAGATCAATTATTTATATCTTTCTGGTTCCCATTTGCAAGTTCCACTATTACAGAAATTGGATATTCCTATTTATCAGGTTCAAAATTTATCGTCTCTATTGACACATCGTCCGAGAAGCCTCAATTCCCTTGCATGGAGCAAATCAGATATAAAAAAATATCGCGAGACTAATTTTACCGAATCCTGGTTTCAAAATCTCAAATCAGTTGAAGATTGGGAGATCTCATTTCTAACCTCATCACAAGGAAATAGAATCTCAATTTCTCAAGAAGAAGCGAGAGTTGACGAACAAGGAAGATTGGTTTTTGGATCTCAACCTGTTGCAAAACTCAACCGAACTAAATCAGATCGGCAATCTGTTTGGATTGCTTCTTCATTTCAATTAGGAGCTCCATATTCATATTCGAATTTACTAAATAACTTACTATTTCATTTAGATGATATACATATAGGTCCTGGAATCATATCTCTCGAAGACCAATCTGAATTCCAAAATACTTGGTTTATTAAGAATTTATTGGTAGAAACGCAAGAGACTAGACAGCTTAGATATAGATTTCTTGATGCGAGAACAAGTATGCGAGATCGCTATTCATATGATAAATATTGGCATGGATACAGAATCTATACGAGTAGTTTTATTCTACCGTAGTCGAACTTTTGACTTGATTGTAATCTTTTAATATTTGCTTTCTTTCTTCTTTCGATAGTTTTTCATATTTCTTGACTAAGTTGTGAAATTTTAAAAAATCACCACCTGCTTCTTGAAAGACTCGTTCAAAAAATGTATTGCCAGATTGATATCGAAGGGCCCCAATAAAATCTTCATTGTTCCAATCTTTTTTTGTAAATTTATCAATATTTTCTTTAGATACAAAACCTTTTTTGATTGCGGAAACCTTGAATTCAGAAATTGCATTGGCTTTAAGTTTCAATTTTTCCATATCACTTCGATCACTTTCGTAAATTTTCTTAAGAACTTCGGCAGTAGATCGAATCAATTGAATGGATTTCATTTTCTTATCTTTCCTGTCTTTCCAAGAAATCAAATCTTTAGTCAAATCTTTGTTAGTGTAATAGAGTTCTACTCCTTTTGTTTCGACAAAAGATGCATATGATTCATTGAATACTGGATCACCAGGAATATAAACAGTTGCATGAGTCATTTCATGAAACACAAGTCCAGCTAACTCAGGTAGCTGTGCTTGAAGTTGCGGGGAAAATACTGGATCAGAGAACCATCCAAGTGTAGAATAGCCACCAGTAATTCGAATTCTTGTATCAAGGCCTTTATGCTTTAGAGATTTTTCTTCTTCTAAAGCAAGTTTGTTATCAAAATACCCTTTGTACGGAACCTCTCCAGCAATGGGAAACCACCAAGTATAAGAACGAAATTCCAAAGGATAAGAAGCACTTACATTCCAGCCAACTGAATCTCGATCCAACTTTACGTAATATTCGAATCCTGAATCTTCTGAGAGTGCAAGATGTTCGATTCCAAATTTTTTGACATCTTGAATGAATCGAAGTTTGGAGATCTCTTCTGGGCTTGCGGAATCATTTGCAATTACCTTGTCGATCCTCTCTCTTTTTTTAAATTGATCAACCTGTTCTCCTGCCAGGTGGGATAGGTAAATTACGCAATTTTGGAGGAGAATAATGGAAAAAAGTGTTAAAATTCGAAAAATCTTCATAGTTGAATTAAAAAATTTACAGTTCCTTACGGTTTCCTAATTTGGAAAGGGAGATGATCCAAAATCGCAAAATCCCTAGGATAGTCTACTTGAATCTTATCCTACTCTTTCTCGTTCTGGGGGTAATATTTTTCCCAGAGATTCGAGATAGCTTAGGTCATCTCACTGCGTCCACAAAGCCTATCGCTCCTCGAAAACAAATGCAAGCAGTTCAGCTTCAGAACTCATTTCGCAGTGTATATCAGATCGCACAAAAATCTGTAGTATCTATTCGTACAAAAAAGACGGAAACAATTCACAATCCTTATCATTATTTTGACTCAAAAGAAGAAACCGTTTCTGCTGTAGGTAGTGGATTTCTTATTGATCCAAGAGGATTTGTTGTTACAAATTACCATGTTATTCGATCGGCGGAAATCATTGAGATCATTTTGCACAACGGACGAGTTGCACCAGCAAGATTTGTAGGTAGTCATGAACGTGCAGATATTGCCCTACTCAAAATTCAAGAAGGCGATGATTACGAATATGCTTCGTTAGGTGATTCTAATGAAGTGGAAGTGGGCGACTGGGCGATAGCAGTTGGATCACCGTATGGTCTTGAGAAAACTTTTACCGTTGGAGTTGTATCGGCAAAGTCTAGAGAAGATTTGGATGAGACGGGACAGACTCATATTCAAACCGATACAGCTATCAATCCTGGTTCAAGTGGTGGACCGCTTTTAAACATTTATGGTGAAGTCATTGGAATCAATCGTATGATTCGCAGTGCTTCTGGATCTAGTGCTGGCATTGGGTTTGCAATACCAATCAATTATGCGAAGAAGGTAATCAAAAGTATTGAGATGAATGTTGGCAAGAATATTCGTCCAGCTACTTTAGGAGTTGTCGCAACAGTTCCGATTCAACACCATAGAGAAGCATTAGGAATACCGAATAATGAAGTTGGTGTCCTTGTATATGACATTGACCCGGATTCGTCCGCAGCACTAGGTGGATTGCAGAGATTTGATTACATAAGAATGGCTAACGGAAATGTCATCCGCAATACAAATGAATTGAGAGAGCAGGTAAGTCTAGCTGGCTTAGGTGGAAATCTTAAATTAAATATTATAAGAAGATCTAAAATCAAAGATATTGAAATTACTTTAATAGAGAAGAAATATTACGAATGAGAAGAAACATTGTACATTCTGGTGCGGACGCACTAATTTATGAGATCCGACAAATCGTTGCTATTGCTAAGCAAATTGAATCCTTAGGAGTAGAGATTACTTGGGAGAATATTGGCGATCCGGTTCAAAAAGGCGAACAGATTGTTCCGTGGATGAAGGATATCGTTCGAGATTTAGTTGGCATGGATAAATCTTGGGGATATACCGCCACTCAAGGAGACCCAACTACTAGGAATTTTCTTGCTGAGCGTGTGAACGAGCGGGGTGGCGTTCAAATTACCGGCGATGATATCTTTTTCTTTAACGGATTGGGAGACGCTGTCGCAAAAATTTTTGGATTTATGAGACGGGAAGCAAGAATTATTGGACCAAGCCCCGCTTATTCAACTCTTTCTTCCGCTGAAGCAGCACATAGTGGCTACGAGCATCTCACCTACGATCTGTTACCCGAGAAGGGATGGATGCCAGATTTACTGGATATCGAGAACAAAATCAAATACAATGATTCAATAGCTGGAATTTTATTGATCAATCCTGACAATCCAACAGGTGCTGTATATCCAAAAGAAGTTATGCAAGAGATTGTCAAAATCTGTGAGAAATATGATTGCGTCCTTATCTGTGATGAGACCTATGCGCATGTTAACTTTTCCTCAGGTGGATCCATACATTTATCTGAAGTAATTGGAGACAAAGTGTGCGGGATGGCACTTAGATCCATCTCCAAAGAATTCCCTTGGCCTGGAGCAAGATGTGGTTGGCTGGAAGTTTTCAATCGCAAAAATGATCCGTCTTTTGAGAGATACATAAAATCACTATTAGATGCTAAAATGTTGGAAGTATGTTCTACAACTCTCCCACAATTGTCGATTCCAAAAATCTATTCGCATCCTAATTTCATTCCTCATTTAAAAATGCGAAACGAAAAGTTTCGAAAAAGAGCAGAAATTGCAACATCCTATTTTGATGGACTTGAAGGTGTTCAAGTCGTTGAACCAAAAGGAGCTTTTTACTTAACTGTCCACTTTCCAAAAGGGGTATTAAATAAAAAAATGAACCTTCCGATTCTCAATGCAAAAGTAAGTGAGTATGTGAACTCGCTTTTGGTTGGAGCAAAAGAAGATCGCCGTTTGGTTTTATATCTTTTGGCATTGACAGGAATATGTGTTGTTCCGCTAACATCATTTTGTTGTGATAAAGATGGTTTTCGAGTTACTCTTCTTGAAGAGAATGAAGAAAAATTTCATTGGATTTTTAAAACTCTTCGCGACACGATCAAAAAATATTTGGAGTCAGCATAGTTGAACAAACGACCTGTTCGGATCGGGATCACTGATTCTGGATACGGTGGCTTGTCCATGGTAAGTGAGTTTCTGTGGAGAGAATTGAATTTAGAAATTGTCTATTACGGTGATCTTCAAAATGCACCGTACGGAAATAAGTCGAAAACGACTGTTCAGAAGCATGTGAGTGACTCAGTTGATTTTTTATTGAGCAATGATGTTGATATAATTTTGCTTGCCTGCAATTCTGCAACAGCTGTTGCAGTGGATTATCTACGGGATAAATATCCAATTCCAATTTTTGGCATGGAACCCGCTATCAAGCCTGCGCTATCGGAAGTTCCTGGTAAGAAAATTGCGGTTCTTGCAACGAAACTTACTTTGGAAGAAGACAAATTTCTCTCTTTGAAGAATAAGATTGATCCTATGAATCGAGTAATTCCGATTCCATGTCCTGGGCTTGCCGATCTCATTGACCAAAAGAATTGGGATGCTGCTTTTGAATATTTAAAAAATCGAATATATGAATGTGACTTACTTGATGTGAGCGCATTTGTGCTCGGATGTACACATTATATTTATTTAAAAGAGTTTATTAGAAAGGAATTCCCAGCTATCAAAATATTTGATGGAAATAGTGGAACAGCTGAGCATATAATTCGTAGCATGAATATTGAAAAGAAAACAATTGATATAGATGTAAATAGAAAAGTAAAGATATATTTTAACGATGTAGATGTAACTGATTCAGAGTCGGTTATATATTTTATGAATAAGATAGAAAAAGATATTATAATGAAGAAGGTAGTATGAGTAGCTCCAAGATCACTTACAAAGATGCCGGTGTGGATACTGAGAAAGGACAGCATTTTGTAAAAAATATTACAAATATGGTTCATTCGACTTATAACAAAAATGTTCTCGGTGGTTTGGGTGGATTTGCCGCAGCTTACGATGTTAGTTTTCTCAAAGACTATAAAAATCCAATTATGCTTTCAGGAACGGATGGTGTCGGAACCAAGCTTGTCTTTGCAAGACTTCTAGATCGTCATGATACAATAGGAATTGATTTGGTTGCAATGTGTGTGAATGACTTACTAGTTCTTGGTGGTAAGACATTGTTTTTCCAAGACTACATTGCATGTGGTAAATTGAATCTTGAAAGAATGGAATCAATCGTTTCTGGAATTGTAAAGGGTTGCACTCTTGCTTCTGCGAGTCTCGTAGGAGGAGAAACGGCAGAGCACCCTGGTGTGATGGATGATGATGAATATGATCTTGCAGGATTTGCCGTTGGTGTAGTTGAAAAAGATGAAATCATCGATGGAAGCACGGTAAATTTAGGAGACCATATTATAGGTATTGCATCAAGTGGACCACATAGCAATGGTTTTTCGCTTCTAAGAAAACTATTATTGGAGAATGGCAAGCTACCGAATGATTCCAATAAATTGAAAATAATTGAAAATTTTGTATTAACTCCAACTACCATTTACGTTCCTTATATTCTCAAGTTATTAGAAAAACATAAACCAAAAGGTATGGTTCATATAACTGGAGGTGGTTTCTATGAGAACATTCCAAGAATTCTGCAGAAAGGACAAGGTGCTGAGTTACAATATAGTTTATTTCCTAAATTGGAATTTTATGAGAGAATTCAAAAAGATTTCAGTCTAGAAAAAGAAACCTTATTCTCTACATTCAATATGGGAGTTGGATTTATCGTTATAGTGTCTCCTGAGGATTCAGAATCTGTCCTATATGAATTGAGGAACCAAGGTTTGGACGTATCAAAAGTTGGTACGATTACAGACTCAGGTCAAGTATTAATCAAATAATTATTTCTACCGATAAGATAATCTAGATGAGAACCTTTTATATAATTTATAGCTTAGTAAAATACTGTTTGAACGCAAATCGCAATGCATTTCTAACTCTTTTTGCAATTCTATTCGTTACTTTCGTTCATTCATCCGTCATCTGTCAGGAAATTAATCCTTGGGATCTTTCTATTCAGGAAAGAATTCTTACTCGAAAAAACATCTCTCATATCGTACTTGATCCAAGAAAAGAAGAGTATCGAGTGAGCCTAATTACTTCTGAGCGCTATCCTTATAATTTTAAATCTGTTTCCTTTCCTCTATTCTTTCGATTGGAAACAGAAGAACAAGCTATGCGAATGATGAGAAAATTAGATGCATATTTGGAGACAGGAGAAGCGATCACAGTTCAATTGAAAGGATCAGAAATCAAAGGAGTCATTTTTCATGAACCATATGAACAACTTCCTTGAATTCTACAACTTCACAAAAGAATCTTTAAAGATTTTTTTTATGAAGGAATCTAGTGCTGAAGAATATGAGAAAAACTTTCAAATTCGCCTAGATAGACTTTTTGTACATTTTTTATTTTTCTCGCAGTTCTTTTTCTATGCAGCTTTCTTTTTCTATCCGCAAGATTTGTATATTCTACTTGGATTGAATCTTTTTGCTATAACTTCGCTTATGGGTTTTTTGTTGTTTCTTGCTAGAAAGACGCAATATGTAGCAACGGCTATTTCATTTGTATCATTTGTAATGAGCTTTCTACTTTTTCTTTCTGTATGGCAATTGGTATATTATTATAAAGATTTAAATTTCTATTACCTGAACAACTACTATATGACCTTGAATTTGGTTATTGTTTTGTATTCCTTTCGATTGAGAAGATTTAGTAGTATTATTTGTGGTTTAACGCTGATTATTTTACATTTGTTCAGTTTACTTTTTATGGTAGTTTATCTAGATAAGAACGTAATGCTGATTGCATTTTTACCAGATTTAACTTATCTTATCACTACTTTTTTGGGCACTGGAATCATACTCGCTAGAAGAGAAGATATTCGCGAAATTTTTTCACTGAATCGAGAAAAGCAAGTGATCAACAATGAATTGGAACTTGCAAAAAAAGTGCAAGATAGTCTATTCCCGAATGCGGTAACAATCAAAGGAATGAAGTATGAAGTCTTTCGACAAAGCCATAATTTCCTTGGCGGTGATTTCTATGACTTCATTCAATTGAGGGAAGGTAACGTTGGTATTTTTCTTACTGATATAGCTGGGCATGGAATCTCATCTGCGATGGTAGCATCTATTATCAAAGTGATTGTCTCGACAATTCCCTATCGATTGAAATTGAGTCCTGGCAAATTATTAGGACATCTTGATGTGAGGCTTGCTGATGACTTAGATAATTATCATGCCTCTGCAATATATATGTTTATCGATTTTCAAGCAAGTAAGATCACATTATGCAATGCTGGTCATCCTTATGTTATGTATTGTCCTGCAGGTGGAACATTTGGCGAAATAAAAACGGGAGGATCAATTCTTGGTTTCAATATTAGAGATCCGATTGGCGAAGAAATCGAGATGCAAATTAAACCTGGAGATCGATTCTTTCTATACACGGATGGATTGATAGAGTCCCCAACTCTATCAGGTGAGCCATTGGATGAATTAGAATTATTGAATATTCTCAATCGGCATAATGAAGAAAGAAATATCGCCGTATTAAAAGAGCGATTGATCAAGGATATATTTCAAGAATTTGGTTTGAAAAAATTTACAGATGATACTATGTTTTTATTATTTGAAATAACGGAAAATTACTAGAGAAGGAATTGAAATGAAATTTATAAAAAAAGAAATTGTTGATGGTATTGCAATTTTGAGAATCAACCGTCCAGAAGCATTGAATGCTTTAAACGCAGACCTTTTAAAAGAAATTGGTGAAGCTGTTGTTGAACTAGAAAAAGATTCAAGCCTTAAAGTCTTTATATTAACTGGTGAAGGAAAGGCATTTGTAGCTGGTGCAGATATTGCGGCAATGGCTGAATACAACGAAGCACAGGCATTAGAATTCTCTAACCTTGGACAAACGGTATTTAGTAAATTAGAAAATTCGCGACTGATTTCGATTGGATTAATCAATGGTTTTGCTCTCGGTGGAGGATTGGAACTTGCACTTGCTTGCGATTTTCGTTACGCATCAAGCAAAGCTAAGCTCGGTTTACCCGAAGTTAGTCTTGGACTCATTCCTGGTTTTGGTGGAACACAGAGGCTAAGCCGATTGATAGGGATTGGACTTGCGAGTGAGTGGGTTTATAGCGGTGAGATGTTTAGCGCAGAACAAGCATTAAGTTCAGGAGTAGTGAATAGAGTGGTTGAACCTGAAGAATTGCTCAATGAAGGGATGAAGGTTGCACAGAGCATTCGAAGCCGAGGAAGTATAGCAATCCAATCAGCTAAGAAAGTCATTCGAGATGGACTGAATTCAACTGTAGATGAGGGAATGGTTTTGGAGCAAAAGAAATTTGCCTCACTTTTTGGAACGCCAGAGTCTAAAGAAGGAATGTCAGCATTTCTTGGCAAGAGAAAGCCGAATTTCTAAGCTTAGATGAAGTTTGAGGAATATTTTTTGTTAATTGAGTTTAATTGAGTGAGTTTTATTGAATGAATTTTTTCCGATCTAGACAGTTTCTCAATCTTAAGTATGCAACAATTGCATTCGTAATATTGAATAGTATTGTATTCTCGGCTTATTTTTCTTTGGAATCTAAGCCAGGAACCAATGATACGATGGTTGTCAAGATTGGTAAGGCTTCTCTCAGAGTTGAGATTGCAGATACACCGCAGAGAAGATCGACTGGTCTAATGTTTCGCACAAAACTTGCCAGGAATGAAGGTATGTTATTTGTTTTTCCTAATGAAGATTATCTATCTTTTTGGATGAAGAATACTAAGATACCTTTAAGCATCGGATATTTTGATCAAGATGGAATTCTATTAGAAATTCATAATATGAAACCAAATCAGACAACTGAAGTTTATAATGCAAGAAGCAAAGCTATCTATGCTCTAGAAGTCAACCAAGGTTGGTTTAAGGAAAATGGCGTGTCAATTGGATCCGTATTAATCTTGGAAAAATCTGTAGTGGGAAGATGATAATCGGTTTGCATATTCTTTCCAAGAGAATAACACTCGATCTAATTTTTCCATTTCATAATGAATTCGAATGAATTCGGATTGCAGATCTTCTTCCAATTCTTTTCTCATTTTCTTTTTTTGATTTTTTGTCTTCTTTCTAAAATCCCAATCGGGATGCTTTTTATAAAATTTTAATTCTTTTTGAACAACTTTTAGATCCTTTTTGGATTTCTTCTGCAAAGACATAAGCTCGCCAACACTAACTTCGTCACCTGTATCTTCTTTCTTGATGCGAACCCATGTTAGTATATCTTTTAGAGCATCTAAGTTTTTATTATTGTAGTGTTCCATAGCAGCAAGCCAGGATTCATTATCTTCGGTATCTTTATCTGTGTTTTTATCGGGATGTAGAAATCTTGCAATGGTGCGAAAGACTTTTACTATTTCACCGGCAGTTTCATTTAACTTTTTATTTTTGAAAATTTTTGAATTTTTGTCTTCGGATTCCGTATCCGAATCAGAGTCTTCGCCGTCTTCCGATGAATTGTTTTTTTGATTTTTCTCCCAGTCAGAAAAAGGATCTTCGTCAGTCTCCCAATAGCCTTTTTCTTCTTCATCATAAAATGCATCAAAATCTCGCTCGTCTTCCGGAGTATTGCGCCTTTCGATAACTCTCAAATATGCTTGTGTCGCAGGAATTTGATAGAATTCTGCATAGGCAAAAACCTCACGAACATCATGTTCCTTGGTAGCATATTTTTTTTCGAGCGATTCTACTTTATTGATGAGATCTAGAAGCTCAGAGGAATACCAATCCACAAAGGCAGGTTTTTCTTTCTGCTTATAGATTTTTATATTGAGCTTCGCTTCGTCGATCTTATCAAGAATGGCCTTCAATTCCTCGACGGTCTTCTTTCGTATCGCAGATGCATCTATTTGTATGAGGGATCGATTTTCCCTATTCATTTTCTCAAACCTACTTCCAGTAAAAGGCTTCTTTTCTAAGTGACAAGGTTTTTTCCCTTTGGTAAGATGTTAAATTCGAAGAGGTGAAGCATCCCATGACAGAGAAAAATTCCAGACTTATTCAATTGCTCGAAAGAGAACAGAGCATCGATCCAGCTTCTATAGAAAGTCAATTCTGTCATCACTTAGAATATACAATCGGCAAGACAAAATACGATATTAAGAACGAAGATATTTATAAGGCATTAGGTTATACGATTCGAGACTTTTTGATAGATCGTTTGAACGAGACTCATGAAGTCTACGAAAACGAAAAACCTAAGAAAATTTATTATTTCTCTCTTGAATTTCTCATTGGAAGAACTCTGCACAACGCATTACTCAATTTAGGTCTTTACGACACGATTAACAAAGTCATTAGTGGATTCGGATTCAATTTAGCGGATATTCTAGAATATGAGACTGACGCGGGACTTGGGAATGGTGGTCTAGGTCGCCTTGCAGCTTGCTTTCTAGATTCGCTGGCAACTTTAGATATTCCGGGATTTGGTTACGGAATCCGATATGACTATGGAATTTTTAACCAAATTGTAGCTAACGGATATCAGGTGGAAATGCCCGATCATTGGGATGCTGATGGAATTCCGTATGAGATTGTAAGACCAGATAGAGTCTACAATGTAAATTTTTATGGACATGTTGAACAGCATGTGAATGCGAAAGGCAACCTCACTCATAATTGGATTCCAACAGAGAATGTGATGGCTGCTGCTCATGACTATCCAATTCCAGGTTATAATACATCTACAGTTAACTATCTCAGGCTCTGGACTGCTCGTTCATCTGAGGAATTCAATTTTGATTATTTCAATCATGGCGACTATATGAAAGCTGTGGAAGATAAACAAATTTCCGAGAACATATCCAAAGTTCTGTATCCGAACGATACAACTGAGCAAGGTAAATTGTTAAGGCTGAAGCAACAGTACTTTATGGTGACTGCTTCTCTTCAAGATATCCTAACTCGCCACAAGAGAACCTACGGCAATTATGACAATCTCAACGAAAAGGTTGCGATTCAATTGAATGATACTCATCCAAGTATTGCTATAGCAGAACTTATGCGAATACTTGTGGATTCTGAAGAATGGGAATGGGATCGTGCTTGGAAGATGACCACTTCCATTTTTGCTTATACAAATCATACAGTACTTCCAGAAGCACTGGAGACTTGGAGCGTGGGTTTAATTGAGTTTCTACTTCCTCGTCATATGCAGATCATCAATGAAATCAATTTCCGTTTTCTAAATGAATTGAGAAGTTCGGGCAAAATGTCCGAGCAAGAAATCTCAGATGTTTCGATATTTGAAGAACATCCTAATAAGAGAATCAGAATGGCGAATCTTGCAATCGTTGGAAGCAATAAAGTCAATGGGGTAGCGGCACTCCATTCCGAATTGATTAAGACTACAATCTTTAAAGCTTTCTATAAATATTGGCCAGAAAAATTCACTAATAAGACCAATGGGATAACACCACGTAGATGGCTTGTTCAGTGCAATCCAAATCTAGCTAAATCAATTGCAAGTAAGATAGGAGAGAAATTTCCTTCGCATTTGGATGAACTTCGAAACTTGGAAAAATTTGCAGATGATTCTGCATACCAAGATGACTGGAGAAAGATTAAGCTTGCAAACAAAGAAGTTCTAGCAAAAATCATCAAAGCCGAAACAGGAGTGTTAGTCGATCCTCATTCTCTCTTTGACGTTCAGATCAAAAGGTTTCATGAATACAAACGACAACTGCTCAATGTATTGAATGTCGTTGGTCAATACAGACGTATCAAAGAAAATCCGCATTTAGATTATACTCCAAGGACTGTGATATTCGGTGGTAAAGCGGCACCTGGCTATTATATGGCTAAGCTTATCATTAAGTTGATCAATTCAATTGCCGATGTGGTCAACAAAGATCCTGATGTACGGGATCGACTCAAGCTTATTTTTCTTCCGAACTATCGTGTATCACTTGCAGAGAAAATCATTCCTGCAACCGAACTATCGGAACAGATATCAACTGCTGGAATGGAAGCGAGTGGAACAGGCAATATGAAATTTGCACTTAACGGTGCTTTGACGGTTGGAACGTTGGACGGAGCGAACGTCGAGATCCGTGAAGAAGTAGGCGAGGACAATATCTATATTTTTGGATTGGAAGCCCACGAAGTTATGCAGATAAAATCCCAAGGCTACAATCCTGGTGATTATATCCAAAGCAATCCCGAGCTGACAAGAATTCTCAGGATGATTGGGGATGGATTCTTTGCAAACAACGATCATTCTCTTTTTGCTCCGATTCATGACACACTTGCTTATTCGGATACTTATCTTCTAATGGCTGACTATGATAGCTATGATAAGATTCAGATGAAAATTTCCAAGGACTATCTGGATCAGAAAGTATGGACTCGCAAATCTATACTCAACACTGCAAGAATGGGAAAATTTTCCTCAGATCGCACGATTCAAGAGTATTGTGATGAGATTTGGAAAGTAAAAGCAATGAAACGCACAAAACCTAGATCGATTACAAATATTTTATGAAATTTTGGTAACCTTTCCTTGACAAATGAGGCTTTTATTCAATGTTATTAGTAAGGTCATGATGTACTATGAGTAAAGGTTTTATTATTTGTGTCGATGATGAAGTATCAGTTCTAGAAACTCTGACAGAGCAACTGAGAGCTAAGTTTGGAGATAGTCACGAGATCGAATCAGCCGTGAGTGCGGAGGATGCGATGGCTCTGATCGACGAGATCCATAGCAACCAAGAGATCGTTGAGTTGATTATCTCTGATCAAGTGATGCCAGGAATGAAGGGAGATGAATTTCTCAAAGAAGTTCATAAAAAGCTACCGGATGCAATTAAGATTATGCTCACAGGACAAGCTGGATTGGACTCAGCAATCAATGCAATCAATGAAGGCGGTCTCAGTCGTTACGTTGAGAAGCCCTGGAACATTGAAGAATTTTCCAAAGACATTCAAGGACTACTCAATAAATTTCATGCCAATTTGGAGAACCAAAGACTCATTGCACAACTCAACCAGAGAATCGCAGAATTGGAAAAGGCCTAGTTGGTTTAGGCTTTTTCACTATCATTTAAGAATATACTACACATCTATCAAATCACAGAACTTATCTTACTATTTTTCAATAGAGCTATTTAAATTCATTTTCCTTTATGCACGCAATACTTTCAAAAATCTAAATATATTTAGAGCAACTCACATCGCTCTATATGGATTTGTTTGTATATTTTTATTGATTGGTAGATTGGATGCAGTAGCAGTTAAACCTGCACCCAAACCGATCAGTGAGGAAGCATATCGCAAAAAGACAGATGTTCTTACGCAAGTTCTAAAGTATGGAACCAGTCTTGAGAGAAAAGCCGCACTAGCTGAAGTTGAGAAAATCCCTTCAGAATACCAGAATGAGTTGAAACCTTTGATCATCGAGAGTTTTAAGAAAGAGAAAGATCCAGGAATGAGACTTGCTTTCTTAAGAGTCGCAGGCACACTCAAGCTAATCGAATCCAAAGATGATGTTCTCATGTCACTAGAAGATGAGAATGAAGATATCGCGAGATCAGCAGTTGCAACACTCAAGAAATGGGAAGATCCAGACTCTTGGAATGATCTTTTACGACGACTTAAGAAAGAAGACCTATCCAAGAATTCGAATCTATCAGTGAGCATTATCAATGCATTAGGTGAGATTCCGGGTGGTGAAGGTGCGTCAACTTATCTTGAGGCAAAGCTTAAAGAAAAGTTCAATAGTTCCGAAATTCGCGCACAAATTGCACTGTATTTTGGCAAAAAGAAATTAACTCATGCAGAAGTAACTCTCCAACAATTGGCTTTCTCCGAAGCTGAGACACTAACATTGCGGACCTATGCGATTAGTAGCTTAGGCAAGATCAACTCGGTTTCTTCAATGCCAAAACTCAGAGAACTCATAACCGAAATTCGGAATAATCCAAACTCAGATAGTAAAAGAAACCAACTCCTCAAAATCTATTCCCTTGGCGCATTGATTGAGTTAGGTGACGCAGAAGTATTTGATGAGATCGTTGAATTTACCAAAGATGATGACTCCATTGTGAGACTCAGATCAATCCAATTTTTGCTTGATTCTAAAAGACCGGAAGCTCGAGAAATTCTGGAATATAAATCCAAAAGAGATCCAAGTCCGAAAGTACAAAAAGCTGCAACAGACGCCCTCAAGAAATTAGATGGTGAGACAACTGAGGGAAGCGATTCCGCGAGCGATGAAACTAAGCCAGAATCGGCGAACCAAGATAGTATAGATGATAAAGCTCAATCAACAGGAAAAACTGGGAAATGATCCCGAACTGTAATTATAAATCAAAATCTATATCAAGGTTAAAATTTTTAAACGAAATAATTCTATCTAAAAAGAGAATTGCTAGTTTGAGGAAAATAAAAAATTACCTAATTGAGATATTAATTGTTGTAACAGTAGCAAATTTGAGCCTAGTAGATTCAATTTGGAGTGAGCGATTTCGCGGACCTATTTCGATCCAAGAGAAAAGAATCAAAGATTATAAATCGGAATTGAGCTCAGAGAATCCTAACTATCCAAAAGAAATGCATTTGTTCTTTCAAGAGTTGATGGGAGATTATGCAATATTTTATGATTTAGATGGCAATACTGTTCACTTCAAATACAGAAGGAATAAATGGGATCGTGATGCAATAGAAGCTGTCCATAATTTATTACCAAGTCGTTCTTACAAAGTTCAAGGAGAGTTCACTGGAATTCTGTTTTTTGGAAAGAATCTAGAAGGCCGCAAGCAAGCGATTCCTGTATTTCTTCCCAATAACGAAAACCTTGAATTGGAATGGAAAAAAGAACCAGACACAATACCAGTATTTAAACTTGTATCATACAATGAATCCTATTCGGACACGATCATTTTTGAATCACCAAATGAACAATAGATTGAAAGATCAGAATATCCAATTGTATTGAAGATTCATAAATAGAAAACTACCTTCGCGATTGATTCTCTCCGAAGAAGTGATGTTCCATTCTATGAATTCTGTGCGAAATCTAAATCGTAATATTTTTGCTCGATCAGACAGTGCAATTTGTACGGTATCGTATCCAGAAAACCGTTCTACCGGACTACGAAATCTGTTAGTCTCTGCTTGAAATAGAACACTTGTCTCAAGCTTCCAACCATTTCCTCGAAAGTTCAATCCAGCTTCCGTTGTCCGATCCCCGTTGTATCGAATCTCTCGACCAATCAGCCAATCAATAGACTTACCATGATACATCCAGAGAATTGCATCTGCTCTTGTAAAATCTTCAAATCGTTTGCCATCCATTTCTGACCAATAGGAATAATCACGGTACCGATATACTGGGCTTCCAAGCACAGTCTCCCAGATTCCCCATCGTATACTTTGGTAACGCTCTCTTTGTCCAATCTCTACAGAATCAAATGCTTCGATTCTATGATAGGGTCCTATCCCAATAGCGATCCAACTGTTGATTGCATTTTCTTGACTAGATTGAAAACTATCACTACTCTGTAAGAGAAATCCATTGTCGTCTTTATAGGTGAGACCTTCAAGATAGAGTTTAGATTCTGGGTGTTCGATTTTTGTATGGAAGATTCCGAAGTAGTCAGTCTTAGTTCCGATCGCTTCACCATTTAAAGTAAAAAGTACCTTAGTCTTGCCAGGATAAAATTTCATTGGCGTTCGGTAAAAATTCGCATACAATGATCTTTTTTCGGTTTCGGGAGAGTAGGTAACAGCTAATGTTTTTTCGGGAAAAACCAAAGAAAAACCTGGTTTATCGCCCGTTATATCTTGGGAGAAAAATATTCCAGGTGAGAAGTATCCTGGAAGAAAATTTAAAAAAGCGGACTCACGGATCGGTTGGTTCTCGCCTAAAGTATTGTAAAATTCTGGATCTTTTGCAAAGAAAAATCCTGGAATGGATTTGTATCTATGACCGAGACCTAGATCTATATAATCATTTTTGTAGGAAATTGATCCAAGACTTCGATCGCCGCGACTCTCACCCAAAACGGAAAGTCTTTTCCATCGCATCTCACCGAAATTCGTGACCTTAGATGATTCTTTTGCGTCAGCATATCTGGATTGGAATTGTTGAACCGAACCACCGACCGAAAATTGCACTTCATCTTCTTTGTCTTTTGGTTTGAAGGAGTGAGCAGAAACGATTGTGGGTTCTTTTCTCTTTTGCTCGGTTTTTTTGTATTGAGTAGCGTATTTGTAATCTTTTTGCTTATTGGATTGAGACTTTGGAGTTGGTGCCGACTGCAATGGAGCAATCGGAATCATAAAAATCATCCAACAGAATAAATTTACTCTCACCAGAACTCCATAAAATAGCAAATCAATCAATCGAACTCGAGAATTGCCGGGAATCGCATAGAATCGCACCATACTGATCTATTTCTTGGGTTGGGGAAAAAATGGGAATTTTGGGCTGGATTTTGAATATTTTCGCAAAAAAAAAATCAAAAATCGCCAATTTTGTCCAGGGTTTACAGTAATATTTTCATCAGATAAGAAAAACTACTTGTCTATTTACTACTCAAGAAGTAAGTAGTAGAAACAGGTGTTTAGTAGAATTTCTTGTTGTACTTTTAAATATTATGTCGTCTAATAAATAGGCGAGGAGGAATAACCTATGGTGATACGATCCCTTTACCAACCCGTCTACCATCGCGAGAAGAAAGGCGGCCTTCCAGGTGCTGTTTCTCAGCCGGTTAAGAACCGTGCTGATGATGGTAACAAAACTTTCGAAGACTATCTAACGGATTCATTCCGTGGAGAAGTCGTTCAACAGGGCACATGGTTTGCTCCGCAGATTTCGGAACTTAGCAAGAGGAACTTAAGGAAACTCTAGGTTGTCTTTCGCTCTAAGGGCAGGGTCGCAGGCATCTGGCACAGACCCTCGCTCACGAATTTTGCGTGATCCTGCATTGCTTGAGGATTGGGAGCTACTTAGCATTTTGCTTAGGACGGGAAGTCATAAGACGGACGTCTATAAGCTATCCCAAGAGATCCTCATCCATGTAGGTGGACTTGCAAATTTTGCCTCGTTCTGTCAATCAACACTCCCCAATATACCTGGACTTGGACTAGCGAAGAAGACAACTCTTCTTGCTATTAGTGAGCTCGCATCCCGTATCCGAAGATCCGATCTTTTGCAAACGATTAGTCCTTTTCCCTTGTGTGACCTCTACAATAGTTTATGGCTACTCACTGCGAGAGAAACTAGGGAATGCTTCTATATCATCACTTTTAGTTTAGAGGGTTTGGTTCGTCGGGTGGAAAAAGTTGCAACTGGAACCTTGACTGAAGTGAGCATACATAAACGAGACCTTGCAAAAGTTGCTCTCGACGATTCATCTGGATATTGCCTTATAGCCCACAATCATCCTCAGCAGACTTGCCTTGCATCCATTGCCGACTTCAATCTATTTGCAGAATTGCGACGATTCTTTGCTGAGTTAGAGATTTCCTGTTTTGATCAATGGGTGCTTGGAATTGACGGACTCTATTCTTGTCGCCACTCTCAAGTTCTCGATTGCAAGAATTGGAGTCGTGATTTTCTTCCAGAGGAATACTCATTTCTAACCGATAATTTATCATAAGGAAATGAATGGTAAGTGAATCTATGAGTTTGTCATATCTTAGGATCATCTGGGTTCTAGTCCGTAGAGATTACGCACTTCAATATGCAGGAAGTTTTCTTGGCATCACTTGGATGCTATTGCAGAATCTTACTTTAATTTTTATCTATGCATTTGTGTTTCTATTTTCGAATCTAAGAAATCCTGGCACACAAGCGGATTACAGCGGTTATGTGTTCTCTGGATTGCTTTTTTGGATCCCGCTTCAAGAGCTTCTTACTCGAGGGACAAGTATCATCACAGACAATCGCCAATTGATCAAAAGATCAAGTCTTGGAATGGATATTTTTCTCTGGGTTCCGTATTTCCAATATTTGATACATTTCTTTGCGACTGCGATTCCAATCGTGATCCTACTTCAATACTATTCTTCAGTGAATTGGGTTGGATTGATTGTGGCCTTTGTCTGGATGGGTTTTATAGGACTCTATGTAATGCTTCTCATCAACTATCTTTCCCGATTGAATATCATCATGAAAGATATTTCACCTTTGGTGCGTCTGCTTTCGCAAATTTTATTCTGGACACTCCCGATTCTCTATTATCCAAATGGAATCTTGGGTACGATCAATAGTTTTCATCCGTTTAATATTCCTCTAGATATTTTTCGTTCGCTGATTTTGGAAAGTTATACAAGTCCTTTTGTATTCTACTCCTTTATCCCTTTCTTACTTGTATTTTTTATGATCTGGTATTTTTCTAGAAATCGATTTCATAAGGTTGTGTTAGACCAACTTTGATCTCACTCAAGAAAGTAACCAAAGACTATCATGGTTTCTCAGGAGCATTGGATCGAATCATAAGCGGCTTAAGTTTTGGTTATTTGGGTGGAAAAGTTCGCTTCCGCGCATTGAATGATATCAATTTAGAATGCAAACCAGGAGAGATTCTTGGAATCATTGGTCGTAATGGTGCCGGCAAATCCACTTTATTGAAAGTCATAACGGGTGTTAGCGGGTATGATTCTGGCTCAATTGAAGTGTCAGGGAAAGTTCGATCCATTTTGGAATTGGGTGTTGGATTCAATCCAGAACTTTCAGGTGAAGAAAATGTTTTCTACAACGGTCTCGTCTGGGGCTATTCCACTACAGAAATCTATCCCGTAATGGAGAAGGTTTTTGATTTCGCAGGACTCCAAGATTTTCGTAATACTCCAATTAAGAATTATTCTTCAGGCATGATCATGCGATTGGGGTTTGCACTCGCGACGGCAACTGCGCCAGAAGTTCTTGTTGTCGACGAGGCACTTGCTGTTGGAGATGCGAGTTTTCAGCAGAAATGCATCCAAAGATTCTACGACTTCCAAAAGCTCGGAACAACAACAATTATCGTTAGTCACGATCTTACGCTTTTGTCTCAACTTTGCTCTCGAATCATTGTTATGGAAAAGGGTTCGATCATCTATGACGGAGATTCCATTACAGCTGTGCGCAAATATATGCTAACAATAGCAGGTGATTCCAACGAAGGGAAAACGGATTTCGCAATTGGGAATCGATTGCAGAAATTAGATTGGAAATTAGTTCGCAGCGGCGTCGAGAATCCGACTCTTTTTTTTGTTGGTGATGAAGTGAGTTTGCAAGTGGATTTTATTTTGCGAGAAACGCTTCCACAGATAACTGTGGGTTTTCATCTAGAAGATGCAAGTGGACTCAAAGTATTTGGAACATCTAGTTTCCATCTAGGAAATTTTTTACATGATCTGGAACCCGGTGTAGTGCATTCAGTTGTTTTCCATTTTCCCTTAAATATTGGCGTTGGGAAATATTCTCTCGGACTCAGTCTCCATAAAGGTGACAGCCATGTTACAGATTGTTACTATTGGGGTGAGGGATTATTCTCATTTGAAGTTGAGAGAATCCAAGTTCCGAAATTCATCGGGATGTCCTATCTTCCAGTTCGCATGGAATATACTGCAGAATAAGAACATAAAATCTTTCTTTCCAGATAAATTTCCAAGCAAAAACTGGCAAACATGAAAGTATGCGTAATTGGAACTGGATATGTTGGCCTCGTTGCAGGAACTTGCTTTGCAGAATACGGAAATGACGTTATCTGCGTTGATAAAGATGCAAAGAAAATTGAAAATTTACGAAATGGTATCATCCCAATCTACGAACCTGGTCTATCCGAATTGGTTCTCAATAACGCAAAAGAGCAAAGATTAAAATTTACGACCTCACTCAGCGACGGTGTTCAAGCAAGTGACTTTGTTTTTATAGCTGTAGGAACTCCTACTTTAGCAGACGGATCTGCTGATCTGTCAATGGTCTACGGCGTCGCAAAAGAAGTCGGTCTTGCTATGAACGGTTACAAAATTGTTGTAGATAAATCCACCGTTCCTGTTGGCACAGCAGACGGAGTCAAAAAAGTTCTATCCGAGAACACCAAACATCCATTTGATGTTGTATCCAATCCTGAGTTCTTGAAAGAAGGTGCAGCAATTGAAGATTTTATGAAACCTGAGAGAGTTGTAATAGGTGCTGATTCCGACAAAGCTCTTGATTTGATGGCAGAGCTTTACAGTCCGTTCGTTCTGAACGGTAATCCGATTCTAAGAATGAGCCTGCGTTCAGCTGAACTCACTAAATATGCATGCAATGCTTTTCTTGCGACTAAGATTTCTTTCTCGAATGAGATAGCCAATCTATGTGACGCCGTGGGTGCGAACTATGAAGACGTAAGAAAAGGAATGGGAACTGATTCAAGAATTGGTAGGCAATTCTTGTATGCAGGAATAGGTTACGGTGGTTCGTGCTTTCCAAAAGATGTCCAAGCACTCATCAAAACTTCACAAGAGTCCGGGTCTCCCGTTCGAATCATTGAAATGGTTGAAGAAGTAAATGAAAGCCAGAAGACAATTCTCTTGAGTAAAATATTAAAACATTATAATACAGAAGACCTTTCTGGCAAAACTTTTGGAATATGGGGACTTGCTTTTAAACCGGGAACAGATGATATGCGTGAAGCTCCATCCATTCCTTTGATCTTAGAACTGCATAAACGTGGCGCAAAAATCCAAGCTTTCGATCCAGTAGCCAAAGAAACATCCGAGTACTACTTCAAAGGTAAAGTAGAATATAAAGAAAATCCTTATGAAGCAATCAAAGGTGCAGATGCTCTATTGCTTGTAACTGAGTGGCGCGAATTCAGGGAGCCGGATTTTACTAAGATAAAATCCTTATTAACATCACCTGTTATTTTTGATGGAAGAAATCAATACAAACCTAAGAATATGGAGAAGCTTGGTTTCTCGTACTATTCAATAGGAACTAGATAGGATAGTGACTGAAGATAGTTGGCTAAAGCGTTGGAACGAACGTTATAGAGAAATCGAATATGCTTATGGCGAAGAGCCAAACGATTTTCTAAGAAGCCAATTGTCCAAGTTACAACCTGGGAGAATTCTTTTTCCAGCTGATGGAGAAGGTCGTAACTCTGTTTATGCGGCAAAACTTGGCTGGAACGTTTCTGCATTTGATATAAGTTCTGAAGGCAAAAAGAAAGCAGATCAACTTGCAGAAAAAAATCAAGTAATTATTGATTATCAAGTCTGTGATATAGAGAAACTAAAATACAATTTAGAAGAATTCGATGCAATTGCTTTGATATATGCTCACTTCCCAGCAAATTTGAAATCGTATTATCATAAAACCCTAGATAAATATCTAAAAACTGGTGGAATAATTATATTTGAAGCATTCAGCAAAAAGCATATCGACTATATTAAGGCTAACGAAAAAGTCGGCGGACCTCGCGACATTGAGAGCCTTTTTTCTATAGAGGAAATGAAACAAGATTTTGCAAATTATCAAATATTGGAATTGGAAGAAACAGAAATCGAATTAAAAGAAGGTCAATATCATAATGGAATAGGATCCGTTATCAGATTTATTGGAATGAAGAAGTAGGTTACAAACTCATTCAT
This sequence comes from Leptospira sp. GIMC2001, assembly GCF_028462125.1. Lineage (NCBI taxonomy): Bacteria > Pseudomonadati > Spirochaetota > Leptospiria > Leptospirales > Leptospiraceae > Leptospira > Leptospira sp. GIMC2001. The sequence continues at coordinate 909,990 of NZ_CP115468.1, forward strand.
TAGAATTAATTGATGAGAACCGACTACTTCTCACCTACCTGCGGTATTTATTCTTGTCGATTTTTCTCTTTGCAAATCTTTCATTCAAAATCGCATTGGCTGTATCGTTCTCGGAATAGCCCTGTGGATCGCGATTCATTATAAATTTTCGTATGATCCAAATTGCTGCAACCAGGATAACAATTCCGATTATCCAAATGAAAAGCATATCAAATCCCTCTTGCGTAGATACGTCCATAATGATTCACTCCTAATGACCGATTTAACTGTTTTTGAAATAGTTTACAACCTCAAAAACGTAAAATATCATTTTAAATTTTCAATTTGACAATAATTATTTAACTCAAAAATGATTTGAAACTCTTGTCGCATTAAAGAAGTATTGTAGAGTTTAGCTTGAAGCTTAGGAGCCAAAATGTTCGGTATACGATTTATAAAAACTAGACCCATAGACTATGTCATTCAATTTGCATCTGGTAAGATTAATAAGAAGGGTGCAGGGTTAAGTTTTTTCTATTTTGCACCATCATCCACTCTTGTGATAGTGCCAGCCGATACAAGAGATGCACCTTTTATCTTTCAAGAGATGACCAAGGACTACCAAGACATAAGCATCCAAGGACAAGTTACTTTCAAAGTCAACAATCCTGAAAAGTTAGCATCCCTACTTGATTTCACCATAGATGGGACGGGTCGTTATATGGGAGATGGGATTGAAAAATTGAATCTAAGAATGACGAATCTTATCCAAGTTGCCGTTCGAGAAAAATTTCGTTCTCTGGATCTGACTGAGGCACTCACAGCTGCTTCAGAGTTGTATGAACCAGTTCTACAGCGTCTAAAAAGTTCATCAACATTGGTTGAGTTGGGAATTGATGTATTGGATTTTAATATTCTAAAAATTAGTCCAGCACCAGAGATGGCTCGCGCACTTGAAGCAACCACTCGAGAAGGATTCTTACAAACAGCGGATGAGGCAGTCTTTCACAGAAGAAATTTTGCTGTTGAGCAAGAAAGAAAAATCAAAGAAAACGAATTGCAAACACAAATAGCTGTAGAAGAAAAAAATCGAACCATTCGTGAAACGAAAATGAATGCAGAAATCTCCGTTCAAGAAAAACAAAAACTTGTAGAAATCGCAAAGATGGAATCTGTACAAGCAATTGAATCTAAGAAATTAGAAATTGAACAATTGAAATTGAATTCTAGAATCGAACAAGAGAAGAAGAAAACCGAACTCATCAGTAGCCAAACAAAGAATATGTTAGAATATGCGAAAGCAAAAGGTGCTTCTATGAAAGAGGAATTGTCTGCTTTCAAAGAGATTCCCATTGAATTTATGGAGGTTCTTGCATCCAACCAAATGGATAGTTCGAAACTCATTGCCCGAGCATTCCGAGATATTGCGAAGAATTCAGAAAAAATCGGTAATCTAAACATAAGTCCTGATTTATTGAATATGCTAATGGACAAAGAAAATCCAAATGTTTAGTATTAGAATCCTAAGGATTATTATGATATTCGAATCCTTGATGTGAGTACGAATTGTTCGATAAAATTGTAATTGTAACTCGTAGCACTCGTCTTGAAGAAAGTATTAGAAAGTTTAATACGAAAGGGCAAGCTAAGTTCTATGTTACAAATCGTGGACAATCTTTTGAAGATTATGAATTGGAGTATGATAATTATTCCAAAGCAAAAGAGCAAGTAATTCGAGCAATCGATCCAGGAATCAAATACCATCTCATTGATCGATCCTATCTTACCAATTATGTTTTTGGTCCAAATGATTTGGTTCTAACATTGGGTCAGGATGGATTGGTTGTTAACACTGCAAAGTACCTAACGGGGCAGCCAATTTTTGCTGTAAATCCTGATCCAGCGAGATTTGACGGAGTTCTATTGCCTTTTACAACGGATGATATCCAAACCAATCTCAGTCGTGTATTCGAAGCTCAACCTTCCTTCCATGATATCACAATGGCACAGGTTCAATTGGGCGATAATCAGAAACTGTATGCCTTCAATGATTTTTTTATAGGACCGAAATCACAATCTAGCGCTAGATATACGATTCATTATAGATCGGAATCGGAAAGACAAATTTCTAGTGGCATCATCGTTTCAACGCCTGCAGGTTCGACTGGTTGGTTTAGTTCTGTTTTCAATATGGCAAATGGAATGAATCGTTTTGCAAATTCTGAAATACAATTAACTCTCACTCAGATGAGTTGGAGCGATAAGCGCCTGTTATTTGCAGTCAGGGAACCTTTTATGAGTCAATGGAGTAAAGCAGATATTGTAGCTGGAACTGTGGATTCAGGCGAAGAGTTGGTTCTTGAGAGTCATATGCCAGAAAACGGTGTCATTTTTTCTGATGGAATGGAGACTGATTTCTTGGAATTTACAACAGGAACTACGGCTAAAATTAAATTAGCCGATAAAATCACTAAATTAATTGCAGCATCGCAGAAAGGATAAACTATATGGGAACCAAATCAATTTTAATCACTCAATGTCTACAGAATGATTTTGTCGAGCCCATTCAGAAATACGATCCTATACCTAATTTATTGCATGTAGGTTATGCGGAAGCTCATAGAATTATGGGCGAGAATCCAAGTGAAGGAGCTGTAATAGCTTTCATGGAATGGGCGATGCTTGAGGAAAAATCTAAGAACCTCGAGATAATTCATATTCGAGATTGGCATGATCCAAATAATCCGGAAGAGGCAGATCATCTCAATCAGTTCAGTCCTCATTGCTTGCAGAATACAAAAGGTGCCGAGTTTGTTTATCAATCGCTTCTGGGACAATCATTAGAAAAACATAATATAGTAGATGCATCGGGGCTTAATGATTTTCATAAAACAAATTTAGAAACTATTATACGTGAAATCACTTCGATCGATGGGTCAGCGCGAGTCGGCTTGATAGGCGTCTGGACAGAGGCCAAAATCAGTTTCCTCGCTTATGAGTTGGTTACAAGATATCCGAATTTCCAGATTGGAATTTGCAGCGCACTTACCGCAAGTTCAACAAGGCATATGCACTATGTTGCACTGGATCAAATGCGCAATCTACTTGGCATAGAAATATTTACATCCATTGGAAGCTTTAGTGAATTCCTGACTGGCAAAAGTATTTCAATACTACCTGGATCTAAAAGAAATAGTAGAACAAAAGTTAATTTTATTTATAAAGATGATTTTAAGCCAACTGAGATCGATCAAGATATTTTATACTATTTGTATAGAGATTGTCAGATGGTTGAGTTCCATTGTCTGGATGGTGGATTCTCTGGGAATGTGGTTCTCCGTGCCAAAAGTATCGATGCATTCGGACACAAGCAAGTACCAACCGTTATAAAGATTGGCGCAAGAGATCCCATCGCTAAAGAGAGATCTTCCTTTGAGAGAATAGAGGAAGTATTGGGGAATACCGCTCCAAGAATTGTAGATTTCGCAGAAATCCAGGAGAGGGGTGGAATCAAATACAGATATGCTGCGATGATCGAAGGTAGAATGGAAGTTTTCCAAGATCGTTATGAGAGCGGAAGTGACTTAGCGGAAATTTTTGCATTATTAGATACAGTTTTTATCAAACAGTTGGGAAGACTCTATGATGCATCAGAGCCAGAAAAATTGAATCTATTAGAATATTATGATTTTTCATCTAAATATGCAAAATCAGTTCGAAAAAGAGTAGAGGCAATTCTTGGACGAGAAATTGGAATGGAAGAGAGTATATCGATCATAGGTGGAAATACTGGCGACAAAGGTATTTCTATTGATCAGGAAAAATCAGGCAATGAAGGAGCTGGATCTATAGGCAGTGCCCATTCTCAAGAAGTCTACAATGTTTGTCTTTTTTACGAACGGGATTTACAAGAACTCAAAGAAATTGGTTCTATTCCTCACTATGTGTCTTATATTCATGGTGATCTAAACGGGAAGAATATAATTCTAGATTCGCAGAACAATGTTTGGTTGATAGATTTTTTCCATACGCACCGCGGGCATATTCTAAAGGATCTCCTCAAATTAGAAAATGACCTTTTGTATATTTTCATGAAGATCGATGATAAAGATTGGGATGAAGCTTGTCTCTTGATTGATACAATCTTGGGAATGGAAGACTTGGGAGTTCCATTGTCAGAATCTTTGGTTAACAATTTTACATCTGAGAAAATACAGCGAACATATAGAACGGTTTGCAAATTGCGATCATTCTATCCTAAGCTTATCCAATTGGATCGAGATCCGTACCAAATGTACGTTGGGTTTCTTCGTTATGCTATGCATACTTTGTCATTTGATGAATGCAGCGATATTCAGAAAAGGCTCGCTCTCTATGCAGGTTGTAAATTGGCTAAATTAATACGGGATTCCTTATTATTATCTAAGAGACTCAGAATAGATTTTATACCGATTCCTAATAGAAAAGGAAAAATTGGATTAACTATTTTGCCTGGAAGGAAAGATAGAAACCGAAATCTATCAGATGATTTGAATGTCCTCAAAGAAGAAGGAATCAAAAAAGTTTACTCACTCATTACAGAAGATGAATATAGAGAATATGGTGTGCCCAATTTAAAGTGGGGTTATGAAGAAGCTGGCTTATCTTTTTTGTCATTCCCGATCTTGGATCAAGGCATTCCCGCAAGAGAAGATCTCCCGAAGATAATCGACGATATCGACCAAGAATTGCAATCAGGAAATAATGTCTTAGTGCATTGTGTTGGTGGACTTGGTCGGTCTGGGACTATTGCCGCAGCTTATCTAATTGCAAAATCAGGAATTGGTGCTGAAGATGCTATTCGAACTGTTCGACAACACCGATCTGAACGAGCTGTTGAATCGAAAGAGCAGATCAATTTTTTATTGAATTCTTAATCAATCGAATATTCAAAATTTGATAACTATTTATTCGTAATTTAATAGTAATTTTTTAGTAACTAATTAGCTATTTGTTGACTAATTGTTAATTTTTTGTTGACTCATCATTCATCCAAAAATGGTTCCATTCTTTCCAATAAGATTCTTTTGTTCTCACCAGCTTGCAATGATACGATTCCGCGAATGATTGCATGTCTCTCTCGTGATTTTTTCTTAGCATAACTTTTTAGTTTGTTGCTCAATGGAAGAAAAAGTAAGTTTGCAAATGCAATTCCATAGAAGGTTGCGATAAAAGCCGTTGCAATTCCTTGACCAAGAGCCGCTGTTCCTGCTCCCAGATTTTCTAAGACATGGACTAATCCAAGAACCGTTCCGATAATTCCAACGGTAGGTGAGAAGCCGCCTGCAGTTTCCAATACTTTAGCACTGAGTTTGTCTTCTTCTTCGGATTCTTCTGCAGCTTCGATCAGTATCTCTTCCAATGTTCTTGGGTCAGAGCCATCTACTACAAGTCGAACGCCTTTGGATAAAAAAGGATGATTGATTCTTCCGATCTCTTCTTCTAGAGCAAGCAGTCCGTCCCTGCGAGCGATCTCAATAAATTTTTGAAAAGTTTTCTTAAGATCTAAATCTCTACCAATTCCCATTGCCTCTAAGAAGTGGATCTGAAATTTACGAATCTCTGCCATTGAGTAAGAGGCAAAAGTTGCGCCAGCTGTTCCACCCAAGATTAGAAATAAGGAGGAAATTTTGAAAAATGCAAATAGACTTGCCCCTTCAATGAAGATTGCGAATAGAACTGCGAGGACTGCGAATAGAATTCCGATTAAACTTGTATTCATTTTTCTCCCAGATATAGAATATAAAGAAAAGGATATAGCTTGTCCAGACGATTTCTTCGTTTCTTACATAAGGTATCGAAGAATAATAAGAATAGGAAAACAAAATGAAAAAGCTTCCCACAAAAGGATAGATTCTTGAATTGATGATTCCAAGTCCGAGCCAAGGAATTAGATACCAAGGATGGATGACTGGACTAAGCAAAAGCAACAAATTGTAAACATACAGAAAGCCTCTCGGTAAAGAAATTTCTTTACGATTCCGGTAGGCTGTTTTTGCAAATTGGAAAGAAAGTAATATAAGAAAAATTCCAAATATTATCCAAATTATAATTCCTGTTTGGGCATATTGTATATTCCAAGATGCAAGAAAGTATTTGAGTAGATAATTCATACTAGAAAAAAACTCAAAATAGGAACTGTACAATCCAATACCCAATTCAAACTGTGATAGCAGTCCATCAGAAATTAAATACAACCATAGAATGATAAAAATAAAACTTGGAGCAAAGAAATTTATATTAATTCTCCAGTTGAATGTAAAACTATTCCGAAAATTTCGACAGTTTCGAAAGTAAATAAAAGGAATAAAAATTATTGGTATGAGTTTTGTCCAAATAGCTAAGCCAAATGAAAAACCTGCAAGGCTGTATTGTGCTTTCTGCCATAGAATAATTGTAAGTAGAATGAAGAATAACATAACGGTTTCTAGGTGAATATTGCCGGTCGTCTCCATAATAACCATTGGATTCCAAGCATAGAATATAATAAAATTTGAATTTCTTTGCAGAATGATTCGAAAGAGAATTAGATTTCCAATCTCGAAAAATAATAGAATTAACTTCAGGAACAAAGAAAAGATGAATAGATTTGATTCAAGGTTGTTATTGCCAAACCAGCGCATGGACGAGAGGCTAATCATTCCAAGAAAATGTTGTATCGGCGGATAAAAAGAAAAATAATCTGCCGAGTTCATTTTTTGGATTAGAAATTGAAAATCGCCGAATTGATTCACAATTTCCATTGGAGCGTGAAGATATGGACTCACGCAATCGCCAACCAAGATTGCATCCCAGAGTATCCTGTAGTAGTCTTCGCTCCAATTGGGTTCAATAAATAAAGTAGGTATTCTTAGAACAATTCCTGTGAATATTAAATAGATTCCTATATTTTTTGTATAAATATATTTATAAGGAATTAATAGGAATCCTAGAATTCCTAATAAAAAAATTGCTATCGTTGTTGATTTATCAGTAAAAGAAACCAATGCGATAATAGTGAATAGTAGAGCGATAAATCTTACGTTTGGATAAGTTTTCCACTCAATAAAAAATTTCGAAATCGCAAGGGAAAATATTGTACTAAGGATTTTCTTTCCTGCAAGAAAGCTTCCTTTGAGATTTCCACTTACCTTAGATTCTCCTTCTTTTCTCTTGCGATAATTGACTGGAATTTCCCTATATGGAATATTCAACATTGCGATTTTTGCCTGCATTTCGACAGTCCATCCGAAGTCAGGATCAGACATTTTCAATTTTTCTAAACTTGTGTATCGAATTGCTCGAAATGGCCCCAAGTCTGTAAATTTAATATTATAAATAAATTTGAGTAAAAAGCAGGAAAGTTTATTCCCAAACTTTTGAACAAAACTGAGGGATCCAATTTCCGCAATTCCTAAAGTTCTCGATCCAATTGTTACATCCACTTCGCCCGTATCAATCGGTGAGATTAGATCTCGAATTTCGGTTGGATCATCCGAGCGATCAGCATCCATAAAAACAATGATAGACGGTTTGCGAATAGAATCTTCTACATACTGTAGTGCTCGAAGACATGCGCTACCATAGCCTTTCTTTTTTTCATACACGACAATTGCCCCATATTGCTTGGCAATTTCTGCTGTTTTATCAACTGATCCATTGTCGGAAATAATTATTTTCTCAGGAGGATACTGAATGTTTTGTAAATCTATTAGAAGATTTTTTATGTTTTTTTCTTCATTTAATGCAGGAATGATTATCCAATAGGATGTCTTCATTATTGAATCGGATTCAATTCTTTCCAATTTTTTGTTGAAGATTTACTCGACTGTATATCATAACGAATTTCTAAGAGGTTTGTTGAAAGCGGATAGAATTTATCCAATTCTTTTACTTTCGCTGAGTAACGAGGGTTTACTTGATCTGCATTTTCCATCATGATTTTTGCATTTTCTTTACTTAAGCGAATATGCTTAGCTTGAATGAAAATTTCTTCAGGAAAACTATCGGTCTCTCTATTTTCTTGTATTGAAGTTTTGGATTTGCTAATATTTTCTAAGTCATAGGGCAGTAGTATCGTTAGATTTCGTTTTTCCATTGGTGCCAATCTATTGTCATCATTGAGCTTAGCTTTCGGCCACCATTCCCATACTTGACCTATGCGAATTGTATCTTTTCCTAATATATTGCCTTTTGCATCTCTAAGTTGAAGTGAAATTTCAATCGCTCGCTCAGGATCACCTGTTGGAAGTTTATGGGCCGTGTTGGTATTCTGAATATTGAGATTCACTTCAATACCTTGCTCTGTATTTTTAATTCCAGAAACGGCAACTCTCAATGCAGGTTCAAATCCCGATTCAGGAAGTGATCTGTATAGGTCGAAATTTTTGGGAACACCTCCTCCATAGAAACTATGTTTATGAGAATTACGAATTGGCTTATTCAATTCTGCTTTAACGATTGATCGTTTAACATTTGGTAGATGGCAATTCGAACAGTATTTTTCTGATTCAGGTAGATGCTTGGATTCAGCCATTTCATCTCCTGTTTTGAAATAGCATACAAGTGATGTATCTAAATTGTGTTGTACATTATGACAATCATTGCATCGATTGCGAAGCGCTTGCTTGTCTATCTTGACTGGATGTGGAGGGTTTGTATTTCCAATTGAACCCAGAATATAGGAATCACCGTTGTCGTCTTGTCTAACATGACAAGTTGCACATGTTACTCCTTCTTCGCGCATGCTAGGATCAAAACCTTCGTTAGCAACGTGCACAGGTTTTCTATAGTCATGAGACTCAAGTCCTGTGATAAAACTTTCTCTTTGATTTTGAATCGGAATATGGCAATTAAGACAAATCCAAGCAGGTCCTGGATCTTTTGCAAGTTCACTCTGGAATTGTAAGTCATGTAAGGCTTGAGAATGAGTAGAAGTTTGCCATTCCTTATAAATTGCCGTATGGCAAGTTCCACAATCTGAAGCTTTGATACCAGGAATTCCTGAGACATTCTTCAGTTGCGGAATCACTTTCGCCCATTGTTTATTTGGAAAAACTTCTTCTACTTTCGCAATCTTACTATTAGGCTTACTGCATGCATTCCAAGCAATCGCAGAAAAGCTAAGCAGTAAGATTGTTATGCAAAAAGATAATTGCTTCAGTTTAGTCTAAACCTTTTACCAATGGATAAGTATCAGATGGAAGACTAGACCATTCCCACATAGATCCAGGATAGTTATGAGCATCATAGCCATTTGATACTAAAACAGCCGTTAGCCAGCCTGATCGAATTCCACCTGTGCAATAGCTTACAAGAATTGATTTATCGTTGATGCCCTTACTTGCGAGCTTTTTCTTAATTTCCTTGGACGAGAGAACTTCTCCATTTTTGTCTAGAAAATCTTTATAAAATAAATGTTTAGCGCCTGGAAGGTGACCACCGCGCGACTCTCCATAAGGATTTCCACCAATAAACTCTCTAGGCTCTCTTGAATCGATGAACACAAAGTTTTGATTGGATAATGAATTGCGAACATCATCTGCAGATACTGTGTACAATTTTTTGGGAATATTTATAAACAAACCTTTCTTAGCTGGTGCAGGAATTTCTTTTGTAGGCTTGTGCCCGAGCTTTACAAGTGCTGGAAATCCTCCGTCAACAATGAAAGATTTCTTATGACCTAGACTGCGAAGCGTCCAAGCAATCCGTCCTTCTTCTCCCCAACCATTGAGCGGATCTCCGTAAACCAAGACTTCACTATCATTAGAAATTCCTAATTCTTGGAATTTTTGTACAAGTTGTTCGGAAGGCAATAGATTGCCTTTTAAAGGGACAGAAGGTTCTGAGAGTTCTTCCCAAGTGAGCGATCTTGCGGTTTCGATATGCCCTTCCAAATAGAATTTTGGATCTCTTGCATCAATTAATATGACAGAATTGGAAAGGATCTTTTTCTTAGAATCGATCGGATTGACGAACCAGGATTCTGAAGCGACCAGATTTGTGTAAGAAACCAGTATAAAAAGCGCAGATAAAACAATTCTTTTCATGGTGAACCTTCCTTTTTCTAGTGCCATGTTGTTATCATGGAAATATTCGTCAATATATTAGATATTTGGGTGATCAGGAAAATCGCAGTTTTTTGGTATCAATTCCTTGCTTATTCAGCCATTCCCGATTGAAGATCTTAGATTGGTATTTTGCCCCCGTATCACAGAGAATGGTCACGATCGTCTTACCTGGTCCAAATTGCTTAGCAAGTCTATAGGCAGAAGCTACGTTGATTCCAACAGAACCTCCCATAAATAAACCGTCTTCGTATAACATTCGATATATGGATTCAATTGCTTCTTGATCAGGGATATGATACACTCCGTCACAAGGCGAACCTTCTAAATTTTTGGTAATTCGCATATTACCGATTCCTTCTGTAAAAGAATTGCCTTCAGCTTTGAGCTCACCCGTTTCATAATATGAACCAATCCCTGAACCATAAGGATCGGCTATCCACGTTTGTATTTTGGGATCAACGGATTTGAAATATTGACTGATACCTGCATAAGTTCCACCAGTTCCAATAGAAGTTGTAAAAAAGTCTATCTTACCATTTAGGTCATGGAATATTTCTGGAGCTGTTGATTCGAAGTGAGCACGTCTGTTATCAATATTATCAAATTGATTGACCCAAAATCCGTTCCTTTCGTTCGCAATTTTCTCCGCTTGCCTCTGATAGTTACCTGGATCTGAATAGGGCTTAACTTCCGCAAGAATGAGTTCCGCACCAAGTGTACGCAAAATATCTTTCTTTTCTTGGGCTTGACTCTCGGGCATAACAATCACAGTCTTATAGCCTTTGGAATTGCATATATGAGCTACACCAATGCCTGTATTACCGGCAGTTCCTTCAACCACAAGCATACCTTTCTTCAAGCGACCATCCCGCTCTGCAGATTCAATAATATATTTCGCTGCTCTATCCTTGACTGAGCCACCTGGATTCATGAACTCTGCTTTGCCATAGATATCGCAACCAGTTTCGTTGCTTATACTATTCAAGCGAATTAAAGGGGTATTGCCGACTGATTCTGAAAATGATTTGTAGATTGCCATTGAATTATCTATAACAATTTTGGAATGAATGCTTTCCTTTGCAAGTCTTAGAAAAGTTCGAGAATCAGAAAAAGTAGTAGTTGAGAAAGATTGCAACGCTCACCATAAATCCAGAATAACAGAGATCGGATTTAATAAATTCCAAGTTGGATAGTTTGCGAGAATTTTTTGCATATAAGAAAAACCCTAAAAAACCCATTAGTCCTGCAATTAAAGCGTAGTTTTTTAGTGAAAAGTATTCGTGAATAATTGAATATTGATAGAGTAGCAGCAATGAACCTTGCACAAGTATATACTTTCCAATTGCAAGCCAAGGTAGATTCATGTTTTTGCCAGAAGAATTACTAAGATTTTCACTGTAAAAGTCAGGATCGATTTTGGAATCTCGATTTCTTCCAAAACTAGTTTTGATAGCAATTGCTGTGAATATAAAGATTAAAATTGTCAATGATTGTAGAAATACACGATGTAAAAAATTCAGGTGATATCCGAAAGAATTCAGTAGATATGGGAAATAATTTATATTCTCCTTGTAAAGATATTCAATGCCATAACCAAGTATTGGTGACAAACAAAGAGTAAATATAGCAATTTTTGTATCGATTTTCTTCCAGAAAATACCTAAAGTAAAAACAATTACAATCCCCGGTGTAAAATAAGAACTTCTTGCGGAAATTTTCAGAAAGAAATTTCCACCTTCTTGCGGATTATGACTAAGCAAGGCGAGTATTGCCGATAGAAAAACCAAAATAATGACAACGATTCGTCCAAATCGAACCAACTCTTTGCCACTTGCTGTTTTACGGAAATATCTTTTGTAAACATCATATGAAAGTAATGTTGATGCAGAATTCATCATAGAATCGACCGACGAAAATGTTGCTGCAGTAAGCCCAACAAGAATTAGGCCTATAAATCCATAACCTGATGGAATTACAACTTGAACCAATTTCATAAACGCATCGTCCGGTTTTATTAAGGAAGATCCACCTTCTAGTCTTAGATTGAACAAATGGAAAGCAGCAGCACCAGTTGCTATGGAGAAGAAAGGAATAGATAATTTGAGAAAGCAGGCAAACATGACTCCGACTTTTGCATCGAAGTCTGATTTTGCAGCTAGAGTTCTCTGCACCAAATATTGATTTGTTGTCCAATAAAACATATGAAGAATCAAGAGTCCTGTAAATGCTCCTGAGTACGGAATGTCCGGATGATTCGAAGGCAGAAATAGATGCATTTTTCTCTTGTTAGTATCAACCATGCTTTCCAGTTCCAATAGTCCAGACAGTCCTCCAATTTCAATTTCTGTGAAAGTAAAATAGGATATAATTACAGCCGCGAGTATGATTAGACCACTTTGCAAACTATCTGTGATTACAACCGTTGACATCCCACCAAAATAAGTGTAGGAGAGAAGTAAAATTGACAATATAAATAATCCTTCGGAATAACTCATCGGGAAAGGACTACCTGCAGAAAGGAATAAAATGGTTCTTGCTCCAATATATAAAGATCCGACCATTTGTACAAGGATCAATGTGATCATAAGAATTGAATATATCAAGCGAACATGATGATTGTATCGAAGCTCCAAAAATTCTGAAAGAGTATAAATATTCAAGCTACGATAGAGGGGAATAAAAACATAACATAGAATAACAGCTGCAAAAATTGCCAGGATCTCAAAATTGCTCTGAGCAAAACCAACTGAGTAGCCAATACCTAGCATTCCTATAAGATGAGATGCATTGACATTGGTTCCAAAAATTGTACCACCAACCGTCCACCAACGAAGAGACCTTCCTGCCATAAAATAATCTTCGCTATTTCTTTTTTTGAGACCTATCCAGATACCGAGAGCAGGAATAGCAGATATGATAATAGCAAATACAAAAAAATCTAAAAAGCCAATTGATTGATAGATAGGATTCACAATCTAGCTCCTACGCTATTTCTCCACCGCAGCTTGAACCTGAACCAGCCGTGCAACCAAAGCAATGAGAACTTGTAATAATCTTTCGAGATAGAAATGAATCTAAATCGAAATTTCTAATATGGGAATTTTCTTTAATTTTGAGATCTAACATTTGATTGAAATCACAGTCATAGATAGATCCGTCGTATCCAACAGAAATTTGATTTCTGCACATGAGTCCTTCAATTGTGGCTGGATTGAATGCATTTACTAAAGCATCCATATAGAATTCAAATTTATTGGAACGAATAAGGGCATTCAGAAATCTACTGATTGGCATATTGTTTATACAAAATAAATTATTGAAAACGATACCATGGTCATTTAGTAATTTTGATTTGAATTCTTTCTCTAACTGCTTCTGTGAGGAACTTACAAATAATCCGCTAGGGTTATAGACTAGGTTCAATTTTAAATTAGGATCTATTCCATATCCTAGGTCATTTAGTTTTTTTAGTGCGGTAATCGATTTGTTAAAAACACCATCTCCTCTTTGTTTGTCGGTGATAGATTGGGAGAAGAACGGAAGAGAACAGCACAATTCAATTGTATGTGAACTCAGGAACTTATAGAGATATTCGAATCCTTCTGTTTCTAGTATAGTTAGATTGCATCGATCAATAATATTTTTACTCTGATCGCTCAATTGTTCAACTAAATACCGGAAATGCTGATTTCCTTCGGGAGCGCCACCTGTAATGTCGACTGTGTGAATTGTATCAATTTTTCTAATAACGTCTAGGCAGAAATCAACTGTTTCTTTATCCATCATTTCTGTTCGAATTGGTGAAGCATCAACGTGGCAATGATGACAAGCTTGATTGCACCATTTTCCTAGATTGACTTGGAAAATTTCGAGCATCTTAGGCGTCAATCCTTGATTATGTGATGGATCATGATGTAAAAAACTATCAAATGTTTTGGGATAGGACTCTAAGATATCCCATTGTTTGGTTGAAGAAGAAATATTAACCATTATAGATTTATTTTATACCAATAAATTGTGAAACTAACTGAGTTATAGTAATAAACGATTGATGCTATATGCTCAATTCATCAATTTTGTTATTCATTTGAATGCCATGTACAAGGTTGATCCCAGCTGCAATGGCCGCTGCAACATGGACTGCCTCATTCATTTGATTCTCATCGGCACCTTTTTGCAAAGATGTTGTTGTGTATGAGTCAATGCAGTAGGGACATTTCAATGCGTGCGAGACGGCAAGTGCAATTAGGGATTTCTCTCTTTCTGTTAGGGCTCCGTCAGCCATTACAGATCCGTAATACGAGAAAAATTTTTCTGCAAGATCTGGATTGACCCGACCAATTTCTGAGAATCTACCAAGATCAGCGGAATTGTAATAGCTACTCATTTCTTAACCTCATAATGATAGACTAAAAATGCTGAATCGTGATGTCAATATAACTTGATTAATAGAAAAAAGATCTTTGATATAAGAATAATGAATAATCTAAATCTTATCGTTTTTGCAAAACACCCCCAGCTCGGAAAAGTAAAAACTCGACTCGCAGTCGATTTGGGTGAGGATCAAGCATTATCTATTTATTTACAACTTTTGCAATATACTAAAGATCTAGCAAAATCCAATTATTGGAATACATATTGGTTCTGGGATGAAAAGATAGATAACAACTATTCTCTTCCCAATAATTTCCAAGTGAGATTTCAATCCAAAGGAAATTTGGGTGCGAGAATGAGTTCAGCATTTGAAGAAATCTTCAATCTTGAAACAAGAATCATATCATCTCATTCAAAAATCTGTATCATTGGTTCCGATTGTCCAGATCTCAGTCCTAAGATTGTTTTGAGTGCATTCGAATTTTTGGATAAATCTGATTTTGTAATTGGACCATCACGCGATGGCGGATACTATTTGCTTGGGATGCGAGAATTTTCAGAAACAATTTTCCAATCAATTGATTGGAGTACTGACAAAGTGTTGGATCAGACAATCGAAAGAATTGCATCAATGGGAAAAACGTACAAGCTACTCGAAATGTTAATTGATATTGATACGGCGAAAGATTGGCAAGAATTTTCTAAATTGACAAAAACCCAAACAAATCCATAGTATAGCAATGATCCAAGCAACAAATACTAAACATTATGATCTTTTCAATCCTACTTCCGAACATCTTGAACTTCGCGAGATGGTGGCAAAATTTGCTGAACGAGAAATGGACACCCAAGCAGTTCATCATGATGAAAATGAAAGTTTTAATATCGATTTGTTCAAAAGATTGGGATCAGAAATTGGAATATTTGGAATTACAGTTCCCGAAGCAGATGGTGGCTTAGGAATGGATCCGGTTGCAAGCGTGATTGTACATGAGGAAATGTCTAGATTCGATCCAGCGTTCACACTCTCATATCTTGCCCACGAAGTTTTATTTGTCAATAATTTCTATTATAGCTCAAACGCCGAACAGCAATCCAGGTATTTATCTAAAGTGATAAGTGGAGAATGGATTGGCGGAATGGGAATGACTGAACCTGGAGCTGGAACGGATGTTCTTGGAATGTCTACTATTGCAAAGAAGAAAGGCAATAAATATATTCTGAATGGAACAAAGCAATATATCACCAATGGCAATATCGCCTCAGCATTTATCATTTATGCAAAGTTAGACTCTCTTGATAACCGTAAGATGACATCCTTCGTTGTGGAATCTAGTTATCCTGGTTTTAGTGTTGGTAAAAAAGAAGAAAAAATGGGAATGCGTGGATCTCCTACTACGCAATTGATTTTCGAAGATTGTGTTGTCCCTGAAGAAAATCTTCTAGGTAATGATAACGGAGCAATTACTCATATGATGAGAAATTTAGAGATCGAAAGGGTTACTCTTGCTGCTCAGAGTTTAGGGATCGCAAGACGCTGTGTTGATGTGATGTGTGATTATACTATGAAGTATCGTGAGGCGTTTGGTAAAAAATTAATTGAGTTCGGTCAAGTTCAGAGAATGGTAGCTGAGTCCTATGCAGATTTAGCTGCTGCAAGAGCATTGGTATATCAGGTTGCAGGAGATTTGGATCCCGATAAGAGATCCTCTCTCGGTGCTGCAAGTGCTAAGCTTGTTGCAACGCAAATGGCAGAGAGGGTATCGAGAAATGCGATCCAAGTATTGGGTGGCTACGGTTATTGCCGTGAATATCCAGTAGAAAGGTTACATAGGGATTCTATTCTTCTATCCATTGGTGGTGGAACCAATGAAGCAATGCAAAAGAATATTACAGCTGATTTAAAAAGAATGTACAATTGATCTTTTTTTATTGTAACATTGATACCTTGTAATATTAGGAAATTTTTTCTTTTGTGCTAAAAAGATGGCATTTTGTGACTAGAATTGATTGCAAATGATAATAACGACCAATTTTCAATTAAATGTTTGCTAATTTAGATTGACATAATAGTTACAAAATGTACTATCAATAAAGTCATTTTTGATGATGACTCCTATCAATTATGACCCCTACCAATTCTAGTATTTTAGAGTTCCCAGACCTACATTTAATATTCCAGAAAGAGGCATCCTACACAAATTTGGAACCTCAGACTCGCTTTCGCGGAAGCCGAAGCTATATGATGGGGGATCGCGCTTCTAAAGTATATTCAGATATTCTAAGTAAATCAGCAATGATTCTACCTAAGAATATTGGATTATATACAATTGATGAGTCACTAACAGAAATTAACTGTAGAGCTGAAATTATATCTCTCATAAGTGAGAAATTAATTCAGCAACTTTTTTATCTAACATTCAACACGAGCACTGAGAATCTGGAAATCCAGATGGTTCTTGTCGCTGGCAATAAACCGAGAACCACTTGGGAAGTTTTGTTGCGTAGATCATTGAATGCAATTTCTCTCTATTCGATAAAGCATCAGATTTTAGATCATAAAAAACTAAACCGTATATTCTGTATTTATCATTCCATGGATCATACTTCCATTGATCACAGACATTTCCCGGAACTTCCAATTCTAGATAATGTTATCGGATTGCCTCACGTTCCGATAGATGTTATGAAGAGAGATTTTTTCAATACCATGAAAGCGAGCCTAGATTCAGACAGTCGCTTCATATATGCCGAAGGGATTGGATTCTTTTTTCTTCCAGATAACATTATAACTGAGTTCATTCCGTACTTAAGTAGGAAATTTGATTCAGAAGTCATGCCAGAACTCAAATCTTGCTTAGAAGATTGGGAAGAAGATTTTCGTCATGATGTGAAAGTTTTTTTTACATCCAAGCCACAGGTGAAGCCAAATTCTGTCTCTGCAATTGATGAATTTGTTCTTAAGGCAAGTTTTATTGATTCCAAAAAGGAACACTTAAAGGATGAGAAGAAACTTTGGATAACTAACTTTCTTGTATCCATTGCGTTTAAATTGAAGCTATTTAGATCCAAAAAAATTACAACGAATGCTTCCAGGGCAATTGATGTAATCAAGAAGAAGATTGGTGATGGAAACGATATATTTTCACGAATTCTAAAAATTGAAATTGATGATGAACTTCTAGGTGGCGATGTACTGGACCATTTGTATACAGATCCAGATATTTTGCATACAACTTGGTATAGTAAGAAAGGACTTCACGTTCTTTTTGTTAAGAAAGATGTGAAGAATGTGATTGATTTATTTAGAATATTATCATCTTCTTACGTAGGCTATGAACTTGCAATTCATTTAGACAAAGTATTGGAGGACAATAAGAAATTTAAAAACTTATTGGTTCTCGATTCAGAATATAGAAAGAATCGAACGCTTGCCTTGTTTGCATCCTTTTCTTCGCAAATGCGTTGGTACCATAAGATATTTTATTTTTTCAAGATGAGTAATCTTTTGGAAGAAGCAGTAGAAAATTGTCGAAGCAAAATCATTTTGGATCAATTGAACTTAAGGCTGCTATTTCAAGAAAAAACCACACAATCCACTTTGGATAAAGTAGATACTTTTATGAAGCTTTTCCAAACAACTACGGATCAAGCCAAAATGGATTTTCTAAAAGATGCAAAAGCTGAAGCTAAAATTCTCTACGGAACCCATGCGACCATAGAACAAATTCATAAGTTACTTCCGAATTTTACCATCGATGAGATAAAACAATTGATCGAAAAATAAGCCGTTAAAACGTAAGTTTTACAATGAGCTTTGTTTTTTATGAATAATCAAAAATTTGATACGATCGTCATAGGATCAGGACTTGGTGCACTATCATATGCAGCAATTCGTACGTCCAAAGGATCTAAAATTTTGGTTCTTGAAAAAGCAAATGAGCCAGGAGGATGTGCTTCTTCTTATACCAAGGATGGGTATCGATTTGAAGCGGGTGCAACTACTTTGGTTGGATTTGAAAAAAATCTACCATTGCAGCGTTTATTCCAAGAACTAAAAGTAGATATCTCAGCGCTTCCGCTTAGAATGCTCAACCCGGCAATGAGAGTTTATCTTCATGATAGTATTTCTTTGTCAAGAAATTCCGATCGTAAACAATTTGTCCAAGAATGCATTTCGAAATTTGGGGAAGAGAAAGCACAAAAACGTTTTTGGAAATTGATTTTCTATTTGGCAGATCAAGTCTGGAATGTGTCCGCTCGATTTGTTCATTTTCCTCCTAGGTCAGGACTTGATTGGATAAGGTTATTGTTTCAATTCAAGATCAAAGATATTGTAATATTCGGATTTTCTTTATTGTCCATGGCAACTTTACTAAGGTTACCTGGATTTCCACGTTCCAATCGGTTCCAAAAGTTTTTGGACGAGCAATTACTTATTACGGTTCAAACAAAATCGGATGGCTCACCTGTAACTATGGGTGCCGCAGGAATCACCTATGCTCATTTAAAAAATTACTATTTAGATAACGGTATTGGAAGCCTTGCAAAATTCCTGGTTGAATATATTCGGAACAATCAAGGAGAAGTCCATCTATTAGAAGAAGTAACATCGATTGATATACTGACGGCCGAAAGAAAGCCAATATTCTCAAATCCATTTATTAAAAATGAAACTAAATACTCAATAGCAACCAGACGAAATAAAGTATATGAATCCAAGGAATTGGTAAGTGGAATTCCCATTTGGAATATAGAAAAATTACTGGATTCACCTTCCCAATCTAGTTCAACAATCATTTCGAAATTGAAACGAGAGATTCAGAAGAGATCTAATGCTTTCTCCAAAGGCATTTGGGGAGCATTTAACATAGCAATGGTGGTACAAGATTTTTTGGTTGATGATCCGAATATTCATTTCCAATTTCATTTAGATTCAAAACTTCCGCATGGTTGTGGAGATTCGATTTTTATTTCAGTCTCCCATTCTGAAGACAAAACAAGATGCAATATTGGACAACGTGTTCTTGCCATTTCTACTCATGTGGAAAATCCTCATCTTTGGTCGAGAAAAGATGAAGATTACAAAAGTCGTAAATTAGAAATTACAGAAGCGGTTATCCAATTTTTGGAATCCCATTGGCAAGGATTTGATCGTAAAAAAATTCTTTATCAGAATTCTGCCTCTCCTGCTAGTTGGGTTACATGGACTGGTCGCAGCCAAGGACGTGTTGGAGGAATTCCTGCTTCCTATTTTTTCAATCCATTTCGTTTTCCAAGTTCTTTTCTCAAGTCAGTAAATGGTTTTTATTTACTAGGTGACACTGTTTATCCAGGGCAGGGAATTCCTGCGGTTGTTCTTGGTGCACTGAATCTTTCGAAGAGATTGTCTTGATTCCAGACCTCCAGAATAATACCATGTCAGGGAATGGGCTTGCCTAAATCTATCACCATATCAGTTCCAGGAACATCCGCAAATTTGGGTCCTGGATTTGATATTTTGGGACTTGCATTAAAAGTTTATAATGAATTCAAATTTTATTTTGATCCATCAATTGGATATTCTGCTACCCTCAAGAATGGGCAAGCACTTCCATTCTCGGAATCCGATGACTTAGTATATTCAGCTTACAAGAATTATTTTAAAATATTTTTGCCGAATATTTCTTATCCAACCTATCAATGTAAAATGGAATTAGACCTACCAATGAAAGGAGGATTGGGTTCTAGTGCTTCTGCAGTTGTTGCGGGTTTCTGTCTTGCAAGGGAAATACATAAAGATTTATATGCGAACCAACCGATTCCTTCCGAAGCAAGGTTTTTGTATGAGCTTGCTATGCTTGAAGGACATCCTGACAACACAAGCCCAGCTTACCTTGGTGGATTTGTGCTATCATACTTTGATAAACGAGGACATATAAGCTATTATAAGAAAAAATTTCCCAACAGTGTTGCTATATTTGCTCTAACACCTAATACAGAAGTATCAACTCATGAGAGCAGAAAAGTTCTTCCATCAACGTATTCTGTGGATGATGTAATTTTTAACATGACTCGAATTGCAACCTGGATTCAATTCTTCGAAACTAGAAGATTCTCAGATCTGCAACTTGCTTTGCAGGACAGAGTTCACACACCTTATCGTGTTCCGCATATTTCTGGACTGAGAGAGATAATTGCCATAGCAGAAAGAAAGCAAATGGCAACCTGTTTATCGGGATCTGGACCTACATTACTAATTTTTATGGAACGCAAAAAGGTAAAAAGTTTGGAAAAAGCCTTTGGACTCGAAGTAGCAGAGGTAATGAAGAATTTGGGAGTATCCTATAAACTATCTCGAATGCAAACAGATACAATCGGCGTAAAGATTGTTAAGCAAAGGTAAACTAATCGTCGTTATCGTTTGAACCATCATCCGATTCTTCCTCATCACCGGCTTCAGCTCCCCAATCCATAGATCCATCTCGATTTCTTTTGTTTCGATTGAGTCCTGGTTGGATTCGAGTTATCGTAAAAGTGAATTTCATTCTTTCTTCACCATTTTTGTTGAAGAAATAAGATGTTGATAAACTGATCTCAATAAAATTTACCATTCTCTCTTTGGTGAGTTTATCAGATAAACGAAAGTCCGCAGAATGACCAATGATTTCTACGCTATCGAATTTTTCCTTACCTTCCATTTTCGAATAGGTATCCATTCTTGGTGGTTTGAAAAGAACAGCACCATTTCTATCAACCGTGATCTCATATTCTTCTTGATCGCGATCTTTCTTAAAATTAAAAATTAAATGATCATCATCAATCGCTTTACACAGCGTACGGATGTTCCCAAGCCTTTTGCCGATTGTGAATTTAGATTGTCTTGAAGTTTCATCAACGACGAAGTCGAAGCTATCGCCGACGTTAACAGCATCTGGAAGATCCAATGCTTTTAACTTAGCAAATGGTATAATGAATTGATGGATGATCACACCAATCAGTCCAATCAGGGCTATCACAAATACAAGCCATTGCATCGCAACTTGGCTGTCTTGAAGTAAAATGCCCAGATGTAGAGTCAAATCAGCGTTTCACATCCAGATTATGTTTCTCATCTTTCGATTGAACAGGAAACCTTGCAATAAGAGAAAGCAAATCTCGAACTTGCTCAGGACTGATTACTTGAGACATTCTCTCCTCTAAGCTGAGTGGAGAAGGTTTCATAACCAAGTCATCCAAAGCCTTCATTTTTGCTTTGGGATCTTCATGTTCATTTTCATCCTCGCTCTTTTTGGAGCCTGGAAGCCTTAGCTCATTTACCTTCAATTCTTCCGTTTTTTCTTTATCCTTTGCAGGACGAAGATTCAATTCGGTTTCCGAACCAGAAGAAGGCAACTTGGGCATAAAAGCAGCTGCATTGATGTATTGCTGCGAGTTAGATATATTCATAGTCATAAACCTCCGTGTTTATGGACTTCGAGAAAAAGATTTTCCTCCATCGTACTTATCGGAATATCTGATCGAACATTAACTAAAAATTCACTTTTTTTATAGAAATTTTACATTTGCAGAAAAGGTCGAACCCGACTAGTCTGGTTAACGATGCAAGAAAATAACAACCCATGGATCCAATCCGTGCAAGGTAAAACCGCAATTGGAATAGCTGCCTTATTCGTAGTTTATTTGGCAGCTAGTTTACCGGCAATGATTGGCTTTTTTAGCCCATCTGACTCTGTTCAAATAGATGGAACCACTTATACTCTTGAGAAAATCAAGGGCGAGAATCCTGCTCTGTACAATCGATACCTCACTGAGAAAGCAAATCTATCAAAAGAAATCCTCGGGGAATTTACCGAGAAAAAGATTTTGGATATTGCGATGAAAGAAGCTGGTGTTGATTCCCCAGAAGCAGTTTTGAAAAAAGGATTTGCAGCGAGCGAACCAAGTGATTCTGAAATGCTTGTGATTTACAATCAGTATAAGGCTCAATTGGGCGGGCGATCTTTTCCAGAAGCAAAAGATATGATTCGCAAAAACCTAGTTGGCAACTCTGAAAGACAACATGCACAGACAGTTCAACGCGAACTTATCAAAAAATACAATGTTGCTATGAATGTTCAAGATCCTCCAACAATTCGTCACGAAGTTCCCGAGGGAGACAATCCTTCAATAGGAAGTAAGAATGCGAAAGTTACAATCATTGAATTTTCGGATTTTGAATGTCCTTTCTGCAAGAGAAGTCAAGACGTAAACAAGAGACTACGCGAGAAATACAAAGACAAAATTCGCTGGGTATTTAGAGATTTTCCTTTGGACTTTCATGAGAACGCAATGTACGCTCATGCCGCTGCAAATTGTGCTATTCCACAAGATAAATATTGGGAATTTTTTGATATTTTATTTGAAAATTCCGGTAACTTGGGCAAAGGCAATGTTGATTATTTGGCAACGAAAGCTGGCTTAGATAAAGGCAAATACCAAGAATGTATGAGTAAAGAAGAGAGTTTGGTTGCTGAGATTCGTTCTGATATGTCTGAAGGACAGAAGTTCGGTGTAACTGGAACTCCTGCTTTCTTTATCAACGGTATTTTCGTAAGTGGAGCTCTTCCATTTGAAAACTTTGATGAGATCATCAAAAAAGAACTAGATTAAGATTTGAATTAGAATATTCGAATATCGCGTCTTGATCCCATTGTGGTAACCAAGGCGCAAAAAAATTAAAGGAGAAATATTGAATTTATGAAAAAAGCAGTAAAAGTAGCAATAACCGGTGGCGCAGGTCAGATTGGATATTCATTATTATTTAGAATCGCATCGGGAAGTATGTTTGGACCAGATACTCCTGTAGAATTGCAATTGCTGGAATTGGAAGCAGCTCTACCTGCAGCTCGTGGCGTAATTATGGAGTTGGATGACTGTGCTTTCCCATTGTTGCAAAAAGTTTCTGTAACTCATAAAGCAGACGAAGCTTTTAAAGATGTGAATTGGGCTCTGCTTGTTGGATCTGTTCCTCGTAAAGCGGGAATGGAAAGAGGAGACCTACTCAAAATCAATGGCGGAATCTTTACCAATCAAGGCAAGGCAATCGCGGCCAATGCTGCAAGTGATGTGAGAATACTTGTTGTTGGAAATCCATGCAATACTAACTGCTTGATTGCTATGAACAATGCTAAGAGCATCCCAGCTAACAGATGGTTTGCGCTTACTAAATTGGATGAGAATAGAGCGAAGAGTCAATTGGCGCAAAAAGCAAATGTTCCTGTATCGCAAGTAACGAACCTAACTATTTGGGGCAATCACTCTGCAACTCAGTATCCAGATTTCTTCAATGCGAAAGTGGGTGGCAAATCTGCGACTGATGCGATCTCTGATCACGATTGGCTAAAGTCTGATTTTATATCTACTGTACAAAAGAGAGGAGCTGCAATTATTGAAGCACGAGGAGCATCTTCTGCGGCGTCCGCGGCAAACGCAGTTGTTGATACAGTTCGTAACTTAACTACTCCAACACCTGCTGGAGATTGGTTCAGTGTTGCTGTATGCTCTAACGGTGAGTATGGTGTGGACAAAGGTTTGATATTTGGATATCCTGTCCGATCTAATGGAACTGACTATGAAATCGTTAAAGATGTTCCTTTGAATGAATTCGGTAAGGGCAAATTTGATCTTACTCACAAAGAATTGCAAGAAGAGCGAAACGAAGTCAAGGATATGATCTAGGATAGAAAAAATACAAGCCGTTTAGTATTGAGATAGAAATAGTTTTGTGATATGAAACTTGATAGTAAATACTTACGGCTTGAATTTTAGGGTATTTTGTTGAATAATAAATCTCCCAAGAAAAAATCTAAGACTAGAACCAATAAGTCTTCGTCTCAAAAAACATCCCAAAGACAAGATAAATCCCAATCAAAGCCTCAGATAAAATCCGTTCGTAAGAATATTCCTGATCGATATTCGATCAAAAAATCATCCGAAGGCAGTCATATTATTTGTTTAGAATCTCCTAATCTTTCCGTAAGAATTGAGAAAGGGAAAGTTTTCTCCGAAAATAGCGGACGCAAAGCTAACGATCGCACTATTTTCCTTGATGGAGCTTGCGATGCTGCCCCATTTATAGATGTTAAAAGACAAGTTTATAATCTAGATCACCATACAGGTGTTGTGCGATCATTTACTCTATCGACATGCGAACAAGCAGCAATCCTTGTTATGAAAGGATTGGATCTCACTGAGAAGAATTGGAATATCTGGGCGAATGATCCAGACTTAGATACAGTACTTGCTATCTGGGTTCTACTCAATCATGTTCATCTAAACGATGAAGATTATTCTACCATTTCAGAGATCTTACCTATTCTAAGATTGGAAGGTCTGATTGACGGTATAGGTTTAGAGCTGAATCATTTCACAGCCTTTCCTAAAAAATTGCAAGAAGAGACCAATGCAAAAATAGAAATTCTTCGTAAGAAAGAAATTGCCGTTAAGAAATCTGGCAAATGGGAAGAGTCGGACTTTATAGAATATACAATTCAAGTTCTCAAAAAAATTGATGAGCTAGTCTATCATCCCGAAGATTTCAAAGATTTTAAAGGTTTAGATGAATTGGCTCGAGTTGAACTAGATGATAAAAATAGTGCAGTCGTGTATCGAGCTGATATGGGCATATACGAGATTGAACAACATTTGAACAAAATGTACGGTAAAAATCCAGGACTTATAGTACTCCAAAAACGAGATGGACATTACACACTTCGTAAATCTGATATTTTCACGCCGCTCGATATGAACCTAATCTATGATAGGCTAAATCTATATGATAAAAATGTTAGTGGTAAAATTCCCAAAAATCGTTGGGGCGGGGCGGGTGATATTGGTGGATCACCGAGAACAACTGGAACTTATTTAAATCCGTCCGAAATAGCCGATATCATTCGAGAATCATTTTATAAACCAAACTTTTTGGAAAAATTGGTCAGAATATCTTGGACAACTTTTCTTGGAGTTGGTTTAGCAATCCTTGGTTGGATTTGTCTTGGCTTTTGGAAATTCTCGGATGCGTTTGGATTTTGGATATTGGAATCCTTTGGATTGCCCCTAGAAATTTACACTGTTGTTACAGTATTGTATACAACGACTTTGTTTTTCGCAATAGGTAGAAAGATTCCTTGGTTTTATGGAATGCGCATTCCTGCGGGCAATGATTGGTGGTTGTTCTTTCCTATTACTTTTCTTGGTGCCTTGATGGGAGGAGCTTGGATTCCTTTAATTGGAATAGTTGATGCAGTACCAGGGATTTCTAATATTTTAATGTTGCTATCTCTTCCTATTGCAGTAGAAGTTTTGTTTCGGGGAATTATACACGGACAACTGGTTCGCATGTTTCGAATTCAAAAATCAGGTGGAGAATGGTTTGTCTCTACTCCTGTAATTATTTCCGCTATGATTTATGCATTAGCGGTTGTATTATCTCCTGTTCATTTTACTTTCCCAATTGAATCTTTCTTGGGAGATTTTGCCTGGGTTTCGCAGATGCTAGGTGGGTTTGTTTTTGGGCTGTCTGCAGGGCTTTGTCGAGAAAGATCGGAGAGTATTATCCCGGTGGTCGGATTCCACTTTGCTTGCATCTTACTTGTCAGTCTTATTCAATTCGTCGGTTGAATTACATCACGAGAGCATTCAGTGATATGCAATAGCAGAAACCAAATGATATTGTTGACCTCCTAAGTGATGCATCATATACAATCCTGATTGAATTATTGCAGTCAGGAGATTTTATCTTTGATTAGGAATGTATTGAATTCTTGAATTAAACTTAGCCATAGATTTGTAATTACTATCTGATTCGATTCTCCATTTTTTCTTAGTTTATCAATCTCCGATTCGAGCCAATTGTAAGATGCTGATTCGATTTTGATAGACTTAAGTTTAGGATCGTATTGAAACACTGAGCGACCATTTATATCTTTAAAATTTCTTACAGTACTAGTCAATATTGTCTTCTCGATTTGACTCAGTACTGTTTGGATTTTATTTCCAAGATTTCTGTCGATAATTCTATTGCTTCGAGTAAGAGATAATTTATTTCTGAATAGATCGTATGCTTGAATTGGATTGTCATTTTTTTGTTCCTTCTCAAGCGATTCAAAGTAATCAATTAATTCAGATAAATTATTTCTAAATGAAATCATTGGTCTGTCTAAAGACTCAAATCGTTTTAATGATATAAAATCACCAATAAATATAGGCCAAAAGTAAGATATCCAAGCGTCTATTAAATCAACCATTGAGATATGAAGTGTGCTAGAAGATGAGGCAATATCTTGCCTATCTTTTTCAAAAAAAGCGCGAATTGTGGCTAAATCATAAATTGATTGATTATCATGTAGTCTCATAGTTTAGAACTTTTTTTAAAGCTTGTAAATAGATTTCTCGTCATAATGTTTTAGAATGCTTGATTAAAGATAAGTTAATTTTTGATGAGGTTATCTAAATTATCAATTATCCTATTTTAGACAGCTTTCTTAGATATTCTAATTGTCTAACTATCAGTTTATTTCTGAGTAATGGAGATTTCTGATTGACTAGAATGATAATTTTTTTATCTGTTTTTACAAGTTTGATTGCCGCCGGATATTTTTATATTGGCAGAAGTTTGATACAAAGCTTACAGCTTGATTCTACTTCCAGTTTTTGTTTGTGGTTATTGATCGCATTTCTTGTTTTTTCGATTCCCATTTCTTATTATGCAAGTCATTCAGTAAATCATGCAAGAATTCAGTCGGCACTAAGTTTTGTTGCTTTCTTAAGTTTGGGATTTTTTACCATTCTACTCACGATGATTGTTGTGATGGATCTGGTTTTTTCGATTTGGAAACTTCTTAATTTCATACCTTTGATTGCAGCAATAGATCTTAACTCACAATTTAGTAAAATTTTTGGAGATCTGGTTCGCGTAGTTGGTTTGAACTGGAATACCAATGATCCTTTCCTTGGACAATTAGTTCTCACATTATTTTTTCTTTTTGTAACGGCGATTCTTACGATTTGGGGAATGTTCCAAGCAACTACGAGAATTAAAACTGTGAACGTCGAAGTATCTGCAACTCAACACCATAAAGATCTTAAAGGATTTAAAATAGTGCAAATCTCGGATGTGCATATTGGTCCAACGATAAAGAGGCCGTTTTTACAACATGTTGTTAATAGAATCAATAATATGAATCCCGATATAGTTGTGATAACGGGGGATCTTGTAGATGGACCTGCGTCACAATTCAAAGATCATTTGCTTCCTCTTGCTGATCTAAAGTCAAAATACGGAACTTTTTTTGTTACGGGAAATCATGAATACTATTCAGGTGTGCTAACTTGGATTCAAATTATAAAAAATCTTGGAATCAGCGTGCTCCTAAATGAAAATACAATTATCAATCACAATTCCGCAAAAATTGCATTAGGTGGTGTAACAGATTTGAAAGCTGGAAGTATCTTGCCGCAACATGCAACTAACCCCCATGCTTCTATTCAAGGCGGTGAAGATGCTGACTACAAAATATTACTTGCTCACCAACCCAATAGTATTCTGGAAGCATCCAAGGTTGGATATGACCTTCAACTTTCTGGACATACTCATGGTGGGCAGTATTTCCCAGGTAATCTAATTATCTATTTAGTCCAGAAATTTGTTGCTGGTTTACATGTTTACAATAAAACCACTTTGTATGTTAGTCGTGGAACAGGTTATTGGGGGCCACCGCTACGGATTGGAGCCCCGTCCGAGATAACGAGTATTGTTTTGAAATAGCCCGGGGCTTAAGTCCCGGGCTATCGAATACACCGAACCCTTTTACAAATTTAGTCAAAAGAATGAAAATTGCCATGTCAATCGATTTTGGTAAATAAAATTATGTAATCAATGCGTTTCAGATGGAATTCGAAATTTGCAGTCAAATAAATGTTTAGATTCTTATTCTTAGGGTGCCATAAGATAGAACATTTCTCTTCCTATTTCTATCAATTTGTTTCTATAAGTTTCTTTCTCGTCTGACGTATCGTCCGATTCTTTAGGATCTTTATAAGTAAGGTTGATTTTCTTGTCGGATCCAAATACTACTGGGCAATTTTCTGCGGCGTGATCACAAGTCATAATTGCGAGATAACTCTCACTAGGATTGGGCGAGTCATTGTATTTTTTAGAGAATGCAATCAATGGTTTAATATTTTCATTATCTGTAGCTTTTATCATATAATGAGGATTTGGTGATTTTGGATCTAAAGTTGAAATGTTGACTCCAATGTTTTGAAAGGCGGATATTGCCCTAGGATTAAAGGCAGTTGCTTCAGTTCCGCCACTGAAGAATTCTATTCCATTCACTTCATAATAAATAGACGCAATATAAGCAAGAATCTGCGATATATGACTACGTCTTGAATTATGCGTGCATATAAAATTTAGATTCACAAGCGTATCTTCTTTCTTTTTGCTTAGGATATATTCTTTGATTTTATTTAATATTGCGATTCTATCTTCTGCAAGAGACTGAGAATCTAAAATCTCAGTTTGGACCCAGTTGTCCAATTCCGGGTAGAGTTTCATGGGCTTATGTCCTTAGTGAGTATTATTGTTTTCCACAATTGAATCAGATTACTTTTTATTTTTGTAGAATTTTCGCTTGAGTATAAAGCTAACTTGAACTAGGAGAATCAGTGCAGGAACTTCTACTAGAGGTCCTATAACTCCCGCAAATGCTTGGCCTGATTGCAATCCAAAGGTTCCGATTGCAACAGCAATTGCTAATTCGAAATTATTTCCCGTTGCTGTAAATGAAACAGCAGCATTCTCAGAGTAGTTAGCTCCCACTTTGACGGAGATCCAAAAAGTTAGAAGAAACATGATTAGGAAATACAGAACAAGAGGAATAGCAATTCGAATTACATCTAAAGGAAGTGTTAGAATCAAACCTCCTTTCAAACTGAACATCAATACAATAGTAAGTAGTAGAGCAATCAAAGTAATCGGACTTATGAATGGAACAAAAACTTTAGTATACCACTCTTCACCTTTAATTCGGACAAGAAAGTATCGACTCAAGAAACCAGCAAGAAACGGAATGCCAAGATACAATAATACAGATTCAGCTATATCATATATACTAAGATCAATTTTCATATTTTCCAGACCCAAGTAGCCCGGTACAATGGATAAGAAAAAATATGCAAGAAAGCTATAAGTAAGTATTTGAAAAATGGAATTGAGAGCAACCAATCCTGCGGCGTATTCGCGACTCCCTTCTGCAAGATCATTCCAGACTAACACCATTGCAATGCATCTTGCAATTCCGATCAATATCAGTCCTGCCATATATTCGGGCTTGTCATTTAGAAATAGAATGGCAAGTCCAAACATCAATAAAGGACCGACTATCCAATTGAGTAGAACTGATATAGCAATGATTTTTTTATTTCGAAAAACTATATGCAATTGATCGTATCGCACTTTTGCAAGTGGTGGATACATCATAAGAATCAATCCAATTGCGATAGGAATATTAGTTGTACCTGATTGCATTGTTTCTAGATTCGTTGAGAAACCTGGAAATAAATTGCCGATTGCAATGCCAATTCCCATAGCTATAAAAATCCATAAAGTTAGATAACGATCTATAAATCCTAAAGATTTAGGATTGACATTGGGAATTGAATTTTCTTGCATATAGGTTCCTGATTTTTTAACAACATTCATTTGTTGCTGATAGTATATTGGTTTTTGTAAATAAATTTCCGAACAATGTCACCATTTGGTTCCAACCTTCAAGATCAATGCAATAGCAAACTTTCGGACCTGAGATCTCACCTTTGATAAGGTTTGCGTCCTTAAGTTCTCTCAAATGTTGGGATACGGTAGCTTGCGATAAAGGGAGGAGCTCAACTAACTCTCCACAGATGCATTCTTTTCTCTCGATCAAGATTTCTAATATAGCGATTCGAGCTGGGGATGCGAGTGCTTTGGCATACTTCGCCACTTCATTTTCGTGCTTAGAAAAATTTTCCGTTTTTGTAATTCCCATTTTGCTTTATCGTATTTTACCGATATAAGGAAAGATGTCAAATAAAAAATGATGAATTTTTTATTTTCCAACTGAGGCTATTCCTTGGATGATTATGTATTTTTCCTTGCTCAATTGGAGCAATCCCAGAGTTTTAAATAAGTACAATCTATGAAACTAAGAGAATCCAATATTGAGAAATTGAATAGTGAAGTCTTCGATGTCCTAATTCTTGGCGGGGGGATCAACGGTGCCGTATCCGCTGCATCACTTTCTGCTAAGGGAGCAAGGGTTGCTTTAATTGACATGAATGATTTTGCCTCAGGAACAAGTCAAGAATCGTCAAACCTCGCTTGGGGCGGAATCAAGTATTTAGAAAGCTTGGAATTCTTCCTTGTAAGAAAGCTTTGCATGTCTAGAAACCATTTGATGCGAAGTTATCCATCAACCGTACAAGAAATACGGTTCTACACTACGATAGAAAAAGGATTCCGATTTCCTTCCTGGTTTATCTATTTAGGAACATGGTTTTATTGGTTCGTTGGCAATTGCTTTACGAAGTCGCCACGTTTTCTTACTAAATCTAGAATCGCACGAGAAGAGCCAGTGGTGAAGACAACCAATGCTGAAGGTGGATTCGAATATTCTGATTCTTATCTACACGATAATGATGCTAGATTCGTTTTTAATTTTATACGGATGGCACTGAACTATGGTTGTATCGCCGCAAACTATGTTGAATCGTTAGGTTCCAAAAAGGAAAATGATATTTGGATAACGTCTGTTAAAGATAAGATGTCTGGTAAGAAGTTTAATATCAAAAGTAAGCTCCTCATCAATACTTGTGGACCTTGGGCTGATATGGAAAATGAGAAATCTGATATCTCAACTGAGCACCACCATCTTTTCTCCAAAGGAATCCATCTCATTGTTGATCGCATAAGTCCACACAAGAGAGTCTTAACTTTTTTTGCAGATGATGGTAGATTGTTTTTTGTTCTTCCAATGGGAGCCAAAACTTGCATTGGTACGACCGATACAAAAGTTGACACACCGACTCCAGAGGTAACGGAAGAAGATCGTGAGTTCGTATTATCGAATATCAATAAGAGATTGAATCTTGATAAACCGATTACAAAAGCGGATATCATATCTGAGCGTTGCGGAGTGAGACCGCTCTGTGTAAAAGGGAAAAGTGGAAGTTCTAAAGATTGGATGCAGCTTTCTCGCAAGCACGAAGTAGAGGTGATCCGAGATAAGAAGCACCTAACAGTTTTCGGTGGTAAGTTAACGGATTGTATCAATGTGGGAGAAGAAGTTGCATCCTATGTAAAAAGTATGGGAATCGATTTTCCATTTCCTAACAAACGTTGGTATGGCGAACCAGATGATGCGATTAGAGATGAATACTTTCATCAAGCACGATTGATGGATTTGGATTCCTACACAGTACCTGATTCGTCAGAACCTCTTACTCTGCGATTATGGCGTAGATACGGAGCGCAAGCAATCGGGATGTTGGAAAATATTAGGGAAGATCCAGATCAAGCGGAAGTTTTGATTCACGGAACGGAATACATTCGATGTGAATTGCACCAAGCAGCAAGAAGAGAAATGGTAGAAAAGCTAGAAGATTTTCTGCGAAGACGATCTAAAATTTCTCTTATCGAAAGAAAAGAAACGATTCGTTCATCACCAGGATTGAAAGAAGCTTGCGAAATTTTATTTGGGAATGAAGCAAAATCCAAGTTGGAAGAGTATTTTGGCGAAGGAAAATCTAGTCAATCAAAAGCAAAATCTAACAAGAGTATGCCGATTTCTCAGAAATCAAATAGTAAGAAGAAGTCTCCGTCCAAAAAATCGAATAAGGTTGCAAAAAAAAGATAATTATCTCTGCGATTAAATAAAATCTTTAATTGAAAATTGAGTGACGCGGACAATATGTCCGCTATTTTTTAACCTTGTTGGTAAATTCGTTTTAGGAGAAATTTATGAATGCGAAGAACGTATTAAATCTTTTGTTCCCTTTTCTATGCTTGGTATATTTGGTGAGTCTGCAATTTGAACCATATCAAGGTCAACCTTACATAAAGGCATTGCCAATTCTGGTTTTGGCTATTTTGGTTCTTTCAAAATTCAAGACAGGCATACCGTATCTTTTGTTCGGAATTGGATTGGTATTCTCATCTGCCGGAGACGTTGTCCTCGCACATAGCTTTCCTCATTCTTTTACTATTGGTCTTGGTTTGTTTTTGGTTGCACATTTATTCTATGTCTCCAGTTTTTACAAACGAAATCGCCACAGCTTCGCTATGAGAAGAGCACAAGTTGCTGTTGTATTATTTTTTGCTTTTATTATGTGCCTATTGCTTCTGCCAAGAACAGGAGAGATGACAATTCCTGTGACGGTCTATTTGTTAACCATCGCTACTATGGCAGTCTTCGCATCCGTTCAAAAAGAAGGAGCTCTTCCGATATTTCTCGGTGCAGTATTTTTCATGATATCCGATGGTATCATAGCCTATAGCAAATTTATTGATCCAATTCCACAATCGCATTTGCTAATCATGACCACCTACTATTTGGCACAAGGTCTGCTTGCTCGTGGAGTTTTAGGAGTCGGACTTAAATCTTAAAATTTGATTAGACAGGAAAGGGTTTCTATGATAGGTTTTACCTGATTATGGAGCCCTTTCTTGGATGCACCCGAATTCAGCTTACAAGATTGATTTCTTATGGGCTGATTCATTTGCTAGCATTTCTAATTCTGAATTGTCAATTGGAACAAGATGCTGATATGCTTTTTGTTTTGCCTCTAGCCAATGCTGCAGGAAGCAATTCAGATGAAGATTCTAGTAATCCCTGCGAACTGAATTTTACTTCGTACTCTTTTGGATCAACTACCAATTCTTTGTCTAGCAACTATACAGGAACGATATCTACAAATTCAGTAGCGATCAACCTTCCTTACGGAAGAATTGTTCGCGCAATCGCTGATTTCCAAACTACAGAGAATACAGCAGTTCAGATTTCGGAGACTACGCAAGTGAGTGCTTCCACTTCAAACGATTTCTCGAATCCAGTTGCTTATACTCTCTCTCGTGCAAATTGTCCGAATGCAACAATTACAGTGAATGTAACACCTTTATCACCTGTTCCAGAAACTGGACTCGCAAATTGTTATGATAGCACAAGTATGCAAACCTGCAATGCAGTTTCTACAACGCACCC
This sequence comes from Leptospira sp. GIMC2001, assembly GCF_028462125.1. Lineage (NCBI taxonomy): Bacteria > Pseudomonadati > Spirochaetota > Leptospiria > Leptospirales > Leptospiraceae > Leptospira > Leptospira sp. GIMC2001. The sequence continues at coordinate 943,690 of NZ_CP115468.1, forward strand.
CAGACAAGATGGAAGCGTTGCATCAGCCAATGGTCGGTCTCTACTTGCATCTGCTTCCACAACATTCAACGATCGAATTACTGTTGATCAGGTAACAGGACTTATCTGGAATTCTTGCTTAATTGGTCAAGACCCAACAACCAATTGTGGTGGAGCAGCAACAGGAATGAACCAGGATGATGCGATCACCAATTGTTCCGATCTTAATAATCGAAATTCTGGATCAGGATACGGAGGTCTCAAATTCTGGAGACTTCCCACGATCCAAGAATTGATGTACATCACCTATCATAACGATGGTGAGCCTTTTATACACACCACTCGATTTCCGCAAATAGCGGCAACAAATTCCGTCTGGTCGAGCACAATTGATCCCAATGATGCATCCGAAGGCTATCGACTCAGATTTGTGGATGGCAATTTTTTGAATCAACGAACTGATTCGGGAATCCGTTTTGCACTTTGTGTATCGGGAGGGGCAACACCCTCTCGATCATTGAGTATTGTCAACGATGAAGAAGTCAATGACTTGCGAACCGGTCTAACATGGAAAAGATGCACTTCAGGTAGAACCTATCCAGGTTGTACTGGCGCAAATCCAAATCCCAATTGGCAGGCTGCACTCCAAGATTGTTCTAATTTGGGTGGAAGATGGCGTCTCCCGAATTCACACGAGTTAGTAAGTCTGTTCGATTATTCTAATGCAACCAATGGAATTGAAGGAAGCTTTTTTCCAAATGTTACACCGAGTGTTCAATACTGGTCAGCTACAACAAGCTCTCATGCTGGTTCACAAGCGGGAGCATTTGCTATGAATTCATTAGGAGAAGTGGTAACAAATCTTACGAAAAGCACGGCTGCAAATATCAAAGCCTATTGCGTGCAAGATTCCAATTGATATAAATTCTGCCGCTACTGCAACTCTGGAAAACGATACTGAGCTAAACATTCTGGATTGCTTAGTGCATTGGCATTTTTTACTTCTTTTCCTTCGACAATATTCTTGACAGCGAGTTCGACCTTCTTGCCATTCACTGTGTACGGAATGTCCGTAACTGGAAGAACGATGGCAGGCATATGTCGAGGCGATACTTGATCACGAATTGTTTTCTTAATTTTGGATACAAGCTCTTCGCTAAAAGTATAGTTTGATTTCATCTTGACAAAAAGTACAATTCGTACGTCATCTTGATAGTCTTGTCCAATAATCACTGAATCTTGTATTTCTTCAAACGTTTCTATAATATTGTAGATATCGGCTGTTCCGATTCGCACACCACCAGGGTTGAGTGTTGCATCACTTCTACCATAGATGATCATACCGTCTGTAGCTGTAATTTCAGCAAAATCTCCATGACACCAGATGTTTTCGAAGCGAGAAAAATATGCGTCTTTGTATTTGGTGCGATCTTTATCTTTCCAGAAATACAAAGGCATAGAGGGAAAAGGTTTCTCGCACACTAATTCACCTTTTTCTTCAAGTACAGATTGTCCGTCGTCATTGTATACATGGACTGCCATACCAAGACCTCGGCATTGTATCTCAGCTGAATAAACGGGAAGGGTTGGATTACCGAGCGCAAAGCAGCCGTTAAGATCTGTTCCACCTGAAATGGAAGATAATTGTATGTCAGATTTTATACGATTGTAAACAAATTCAAATCCAGATGCAGGTAAGGGTGATCCGGTTGAGAGAATAGCTCTTAAACTCTGCAATTTAAACTCGGATTTTGGATCTACTTTTTCGGAATCGAGAACCGTAAGATACTTGGCAGAGATTCCAAATACATGAATTTTCTCACGATCGATCCATTCCCAGAGGAATCTCCAATCTGGATAGAAAGGATTCCCATCAAAAATACAAAGACGCGAACCAATATAAAGCGATGAGGCAACCCAATTCCACATCATCCAACCGCATGTTGTATAGTAAGTTATGGATTCGTCTTCAACAAGATCCGTATGTAGAATCAATTCTTTCGTATGGTTGAGTAGAACTCCTGGCCCTTGTACAATGCATTTAGGCAGACCTGTAGTTCCAGATGAGTACATAATGTACACTGGATCATTGAAATGAATAGGAGTGTATTGAATTTCGATACTTTCACCAGGGTTTTTATCAGATGGCGATGGAATTTCGTTCCAGAGAATTATTTCTTTGGAATGTTTGGATCCATTGGCATGAACAGATGATTCTGTCCATTCTTGAATCGATGATAGATCTAGAGCTTTGTCTTGTTCAGTAAAGTTCCAGATTACAATTTTCTCTACTGATGGAAGCGAATCAAGAATCTCCTTCCATTTCGCAAGGCATGAAATTTTCTTGCCTTTGAAAAAGTAACCATCACATAGAATTAGAATTTTAGGGTCTATCTGTTGGAAACGATCTAACAACCCTTTGGTGCCAAAGTCTGGCGATGCACTTGACCATATTGCACCAAGTGATGTGGTTGCAAGCATCGATAGTATAGATACTGGAGAATTGGGAAGAATTCCTGCTATTCGATCCCCTTTTATTATATCAGATGCAATCAAGAAATCTTGCAATCTTTTCACTTCATGCAAAACGTCTCTGCGAGTAAGATCGGACGCGGGAACAGTTGAGGATTCAGGTTGGAAATGAATTGCAACACGATCCTGGTCTTCTGTGAATCTACGTAATAGATTCTCGGCGAAATTGATCTCGGAACCTGGAAACCATTCTGTATCGTAGAAATTCTCTGATAATGTCCAAGTAGACTTTGCTTCTTTCTGAAAAATCAATCCCGAATATTCTGCCCAGTATTGCCAGAAATCTTCCACATGTTCTGTTGACCATTTCCATAACTCATGGTAATTGGAAAATTTCTTACCAATTGACGATTCAAGTGCTTTTTGAAAAATCGTTAACTGAGATTTCGTAACATTACTATGATTAGGTGACCAGAGAGGAATTTGTTTTGGATTCTGCTGATTCATAACTGAGTTCCGATATTACTTTTTGCCTGGAATGAAATAGGCAATGTTTTCTGGACCTTCATGGATCACAATTTTTTGGATAATTCCACCCGTTTCGTCGACTGATGATTTCAGTCCGTAAAAAAACCATTTTGCTATATTCTCGGATGTCGGATTGACTCCTTTAAATTCAGGAAGATCATTGATCATAAGATGGTCAATGGTGTCGACAAGCTCTTTTAGCTTGCTTTTCGCTGATATAAAATCATAGGATATTCCGTCCGCTCGAAGTCCATTCTTACCCGCTAGATACACTTCTACTTTCCAGGAATGGCCGTGGATCGGTTCATCAGATCCATCGGGAAAATATTCGTAAAGGTAATGTGCCGATTCAAATCGACCCTCAATTCTTATATAAAATTCGCCTTTTTCATCTAGAAACATAATACTTGACTGTATACCACAAGTCTAATTAATGTATAGTAAAATCTTAGGGGCATGCAATGACTGAATCAACAAAAACTGGTTTTTATAAAGAAATGACTGTAGGGGAAGCAATGGCTCTCCATCCTGAAGCTGGACTCGTTTTTTCAAGCTATCACCTCGGAGGCTGTTCACATTGTTCGATTAATGAATTAGAAACGGTAGAACAAGTCTGTATGGGATATGGAGTAGAAGTGGAAGTTCTGATTGATAGCTTAAATAATCTCTTAGAAGATTCAGAAGATTAAACTCTGACAATCCTGGTCAAATAGCATGATTAGGGCGAGACATTCGCCCTGTTCTCATTTTTTCAAAAATAAACCACCTTCATATTTCTTTAAAGAATAAAGAAATTTCATATTTCCTCGTTTGAGGGCTGTAATACCAGTTGACGATACCTTTCATTTATTTATTTTATTGTAAATGTCTAGGTTGGCATCTAATCGAAATAATATCAAAAAATATTTAATTTTCTGTAATTCATGCAAAATACTAAGATAATTGTATTCATTTATTCTCTTTGTCTTTCGGGTTGTATAACAATCTACAATTCTGATATCAAACCTATATCTTCAAAATTTTGTATTGGTAACGAAAAATATCATATTTTTCTACTGAATAGCTATTCTCAGATAAATGAAGATCAATCGATTGAAATGAAACCAGAGATTCCATTAAAAAGTCTCAAGAAAAAGTTAATGAAAGTTAGTTGCATAGAAGTAATTGAAGAAATTTCTAGTATGAATGAAGCGAATCATATTGATTCCAAATTATGTAAGATGATAAAATTGAATATAACTTATCATTCACCATTTAGTTTTGCAAAAATACTGTTTCTAATTCCAACTAGGAGTTTAACGGAATACAAAGTAAATATAATCAATATTGATAGCTTAAATAATCAGGAATTGATTTCTACTTATCGTTATGAAAAACTGAATTACTACTGGTTTTTTCTTCTACCTCTGACACCTTTTTTATTTGATGATGAATATGAAGAGACAATTTTGAACAATTTGGTTCGAGATCTTCAAGTTTGAATTTTAGAAATAATAAATTTTTACGCATTGGCAAGTCTCTTCCAAAAAGTTCAATTTATAATATGAATGAAGGAAATTCGAATGAAAAAAGATGATTCTAGTGGCCAACGGAATAAGCTGGTCATAGAGGATACCACTCTTGAACTTGAACTACTCACCAAGTTGATTCTAAAGCCATGCGGTATGCAATTGAATAATATTGAAGTGGATAAGGAAAGCCGTGAGTATGCTGCGCATAGAATTCAAATAGGCAAATTCAAAGCAATATTTCGTGTATCAAAAATTACTCCAATAAAATCCGGACAATTTGTAACAGTTTGGAAACGGAACATTCAAGGAATAACAAAGCCATTTGATCTCTCAGATGGAATTGATTTTTATATTATTGGATCTAAGAAAGAAAATCATTTAGGCTTTTTTATATTTCCCAAGAAAATCCTTCAGATTCAGAGAATAATTTCTGATGCGAACAAAGTTGGTAAACTTGGGATTAGAGTCTACCCGCCTTGGGATACTACAACGAGCAAACAAGCACAGAAGACTCAAAACTGGCAATCTGAGTATTTTGTTGATGCATCAAATGAAAAGAAAATTGATATAAATCAAGTTAGTGCGATCTTCGGGTTGGAATAGGATGTTCACGAAGGGTGGTGTTAGGCTAGGAAGTCGTATGTATTGAATTTTGTTTTATTAGTATTTTGATATTTTTTCTATTATTATTTACTTTGAGCGCTTTTCGTATACTTTGTGCTCTTTGTGGTTAAGAAAAAAGAGTTACCACAAAGTTCTCTAAGTGCACACGAAGTTCGCTTAGAGACATGTATTAGTTAGGGGTTAACTGTTTTCTTTTTTTCTTCCCTCTGATTTCTCTGCTCTGCTCTGCCCAGCATCAGTTTCTGCAAGAAATGGTGCTGTGGTCTCTTTGTGTGAACCGTATTTTATTCCGAAGGAATGTAAATAGTATACCAATTCACTTAGCTATATACCAATCAAAATCGCTTAACTGAATTGAGATCTCTTCCGCTCGCACGTAGTGGTTGCCGTCTGAGGGGTTTTGGCCCATCACCAGTCCAACCCCTTGGTGGTGGGTAGACATTCCGAGTTGGCCACCGGACCGAACGAAGGTAGGCACGAATTCTATTACCACAAAGTTCTCAAAGTTCACACAATGAACACGGAGGATTATCATTGAAAGCCTAATCCTTATTGAATATGAGGCATTGATGATAAAGAATTTTAAATACAAATTACTGCATTCGCGAAAATCAAATTTAAATAGAATTCCTGATTGCGAAATATTATCCAAATCCGATGCTTAGTTGAAAGGCTAAAATTTTTGAGAAAGATGGATTCAACACCCCTTTGTTGGCTACAAATATTCTACTAAACACCAATAGCCATCGAATATAATGTATCTTACAATGAGTAATCTACGGGAATATAAAAGGATCGTAAGCGATTCTAGTAAAACTACAGAACTTGTTCGAGTCAAATACGGTGACTATAAGTTAGGTAATCTTTGGTCTACAATATTGGAGAAACAATAATGAAGTATTTATTGATTTTTTTCCTTACATCTCTATCATTATCTTCCAATGAACATAATGATCTATTAAATTTATTAAAACGGATAGAAACATATAATAATAGCTTTGTTAGCGGTAGAATGATTACATCTCATGAAGAAGATAAAGTTTATTTAGTTAATTATTATAAGTCTCATGAAACATTCAAAAGATACCTCAAACAACCAGACCGTTTGGAATCGATAGAGAAATGGGGAGATCGACGTCGTTGGTTTGTTAGCAAATGGAAAGGTAAGGAACCAGCGATCTATGTTTCTGCCTCTTATAATAATGGTCTTGTGTTGAGAGATAATGAACAGTCCTCGGATTTGAAGGACGACTATCTATTCTATTTCAAGAACTATTGTGAGTTTGATGGCAAGGTTGATAACCGTTATGCTCGTATTAAAAAGATGCGTCTGACCTACTATGATTCACCTTACACAACAGTGAACAATATGAATGACATTAAGCTAAAAGAAAGTTTTAAAAGAATAAAGAGCTATGAAATAGAAATCATAGAAGATGAGAAAATCATAAATGCAATGCAATCTTTTCACCCACTGAAGCCTACAACAAGTTTCGGTAAGATCTTCGCAATCCAATTGAAAGTCTTGGAAGTCTACCCAGGCGAGAAAAATATGCCTTTATGTACATCAGATTATTACATGGGACATAGACTATGGGGTAGCTATGAGGATGTTTTGGAAGAAATTGATGAGTTGCCAGAATTGAAAGGGAAAAGGAATCCGTATTGAATTTTCCCCAGCACCATTTAGCGAAGCAAAGCTGAAGGTTTTAAATGGTGCTTTGTGTCTTTGTGTGAACCGTATTTTTTCTACTAATATTTACTTTGGGTGCTTTGCGCATACTTTGTGTTCTTTGTGGTTAAGAAAAAAGATTACCACAAAGTTCCCTAAGTGCACATGAAGTTCTCGAAGATTGATATTCGAAAAAGGACAGGTTCAGATTTTCACTTAGCTATATACCAATCAAAATCGCATAAATAAATTGGGATCTTTTAAACCTGTGCGGAGTGCCTGCCTTCGTGACGGCTTTGGCATTCCGAGTTGGCCACTGGACGGAACGAAGGTAGGCACGTAGCCTAGGCAATAGCTACGTTTACTTCTAGTCTTCCAAATTTGGAATATAGATTGATCTGAAGAGTAGGTTTTTTGTTGAATTTGATAGAAGTGTTTTTGGAATCAACGATATTGGGTGTCGTAATCTCGATAGATTGACCAGCGGATGTAAAAATATTCATCGCATTACCAGTTGTCATATTCGCAATCTCACCTAACATATCTTTGAATTCATTCTTGAGATCTTCTGGTGACATACCTGGAACCAATTTGGAAGAGATTTTGTAAGCTGCATCGTAGTTGAGGCTGTAAACAACCTCTCCACTGAATGAACCAATCACCCCTACTATGATCGCAAGTTCATGCGATGGCTCAGGGGAATCTTTGATCCCAATTTTGCCACGAATCAGATCTGTTTGAAGAACATCACGAAATACGATTGTCGCTGCCTCAAGGAAAGGGTTGATGAAATCTGCTTTGATTTGCATCACTCGCCTGCCATTCGGATATTTCTTTGTAGAGGATTCTCTTTGCTCATGGATGCGATCATCTCTTGGAAAAATCCAGCTAACATTTGCTTGTCGTCAGGGATTGCAGCGCTAACAGTTGGTGCTTTCGTATCTGGCAATCTAAGTTCTGTGAACTCGACAAAAATATTCTTATCGCCATCTTTGTAAGGGCCACCGATTTTCTTGGAACCAAAGCCGATTTCACTCATGTCTTTGAGAAAAGTCTGGTCACCGCTCAATCTATAGACTTGACCTCCGGCAGAAAGAGATGAAAGGTCTCCAATGCTGAGTGAGGATAGACTGATTGGCTTTGTAGAAATTGCTTCTGCCAATTCTTCCAAGCTAGCCCCTTCTTCCTTTTTGACACGAAGCAATGATTTTCTATCCTCGAGAGCTTTTGTTTTTTTATCCAATCGAATCTTATTTGTAAGGATCGCTTTTCTTGCATCAAAGCTCAATGGTTTACCATCGGGATCCTTCGGTGTATTGCCTGCAGAAGTTTCTTTGTCGTATTCCGAACGGATTTCTTCATCAGAAATAACCAATTCTTTTTCGACCACATTCATCAACTCGGCATCCGTAACAGAAACAAGTCTTAGTCCAAATTTTGCAAGTTGAGCTTCCTTTTCTATCATCTGTTCGCTTGTTGTCTTACGAAGGTCAGCACGCATAAAACTATTAAAAAGACTCATCGATGTCGTTGATTCCTTCTTAAAAAGAATTGGCTCGCTGCGCAGAATACTTCTATAAATGTCTTCTGCTGACCGAATATCTTCTTCTCCATATCCAGCTTGGTTGGTCTGCTGCTTATGAAGTTCGCGCGCTTGCCTCGACATTTCTCTCTTGATGGCAAGTTCAGAGACCTGATATCCGAATGCATCAGCGAGTTCTCCCGCAACAAATACAGAACGAATTGTCTGAAAAGCACAACTTACCAATAGATCTTCATTGGATGCAAGTTGCGGAGCATAGTCCTTGTATTGGAAATAGCAATTTTTTCTAGCAGCGTTGAAATAGTCGATAGAGATCGCACGATCTCCCACTTTTCCGGCCGTTGTGCTCATACGACCCGTTACTTGGTCTATGAGATTTTGTTCCATATCACCTGGCAAAAAGGTGATGATTAGCATGAGAACCATAATTGAGAGAAAAAGTCCGATGACCCCTCTCCAGATTTTCTGTCCTATGGTCGTTGGGGTTTCTTCAAGCATAATAACTTCCTACATAGAAGACAATTTCATGGGGTTATTCTGTAAACCAAGAAAATTCTACTATAGATAAAAGGCTAAAATATAGATAATAGAAGCAAGATGCTTTTTATTGCGATAGCCATGATTCTGATTGGGATACTTTGTTTTATATATGTATCTCTCGCCCAAGGGGATTCCAACAAAGCTCAGGTCGATCGATTGGAAAGTAATTTCCCGGGCAAACGCAGGGCAAAAATGCAAGAGACAGATCTTAGACATAGTCTCTACAATGCACGAGGTCGCAGCCAGTCCAATGATCTTGATGATGATAGAATTCTACATGAGAGAAGTTTTTCCGATTCGAATTATTCTGATCCAGAAGTTTTATATACCAAGCCTGTTATGGAAACAAGCAAAAGACCTGACATTGTTGATTCAGTTAGCGTAATTGATGAGGCGGGTTCCAAAGTGAATCTGGAGCCGGAGTCTCATTTCAAAATTCGTGGTTTGTTATTTATGGACATGAAGGGCAAAATTCCCTATGAGAAAAAAGATCTCAAAGATTTAGATCTATCCGAAGACTGTTTCCAAGATCTGCGTAGAGTAGGCGAAGGTGCAATGAGCGACGAGAATGGATCAATGATCTTTCGAGTGAAAAATCTAACATACACATACGAACCAAGAGATCTTAAACAAGTTGTGTTCTTTGATGAAGCTGTGGTCTTTCTTCCTTCAAGACCAGATCTACCGGCTCCCGTGTTCTTTACCGACGGAACGGATGAAGTGCGAGCCTTCTTTGCACAAGCAGAGAAAGCTCTCTAAACTAAAGCCAAGTTCTCAGATTATCAGGGAAATTTATTCTTAACTCTAGTTTTCTTTAAAACTACTCTCTAATATTAAATTATTCTTCTGTCTGATAGTAAACTTCTGTTAGAACAAATGCTTGTTTATCATCTTCTCGAATTCTAACTCCCATTTTTGCCGGGTAATCTTTTAGAATCATCATAAGTCCAATGCCCGAATGACCCGATGGATTTTGGCTGTTCTCTTCAAGCTTCTTGAAATACAAAGAATCCAAATCATCTGATGCAAATACTTCTGACATAACTCGATGGAAATTCATTGCCGATTCTTTGGAAGTTGAGTTCTCAACTTGCATTTTGAAAATTCCACCATATTGATTCAAATTGATGGTGATATTCGATTTTTTGTCCATCGAATACTTAGCAGCGTTCTCTACCATCTCGTTGAAAACTGTTGAGATTGAATGGAAAACAGGAGTTTCAGATATATCTTTTACAGCAACGTCGACTGGAAGGAAAGAATATGAGTAAAAACCTGCGACAAAATCTGCCAAAATCCCAACTCGTTTCCAATAGGTCACCAAATCCAAAGGTGTGATGATGATTTCCACATGGCTGTCTGGGACTTGTTCGCTTGGAACTACCTTTCCGTAATCGCCTAAAAGAAGTTCTTTCAATTTTGTGCCTCTCTTGCTATTCCTTGACAGGAAAACCTTGCCAAAAATAGTATATGGAAAACTTATTAGTATGAGCCAAAAAGAAAAAGAAAAAAATTGGTTCTACTTGGTGTTTTTGGAAAAATTTATATATGGCAGCTGAAATCGTTCAATACGCTGATTACAAACTAATTCCTGACATTTTACCTCCGGAATCTCATATCTATTTGCGTTTACAGCCAATTGATATGATGTCTCAGTGGAAGAGAATAGGTTTGGTTTCTGATTTTACAGCGGACTTTTTTGCAAACAATCAATCCTTGAGCGATTATGTTCGGAATTCTGTATCCACGGTCGTGAATGAATTGATTGAGAATGCTGCAAAATTTGCCAAACCAAGAAATGGATTGATTGATCTTGATTTGAAATATTACTCTACTATAATTAAGATTGAAGTGAGAAATGTTGTATCAGATCGGATGAGATTGAATTTTGAATCTCATATCAAGAAATATCTTTCGGGTGATATCGAAATGATGTATTTTGATCATCTAGAAAGCCTAGTGAATAAATCAGATACTTCAGGTATGGGATATTTGATGATGTATAAAGATTATCCAATTCGTTTTGGATATCAATTTAAGAAGATGGAAAGTGATAGGCATGAGACAACTGTTGAAGCTTATCTCAACATAATAGAACAATAGACCAGGACATAGGGAAATGGAAGTAAAAACAGACGAATACGCCGCCTCCTTTATAGAAGCAGAAAATACGGTATTGATGACCGGATCTATGCGACTTCAAAACTTAGCAGCTTATGAAGAGATTAAGAAGATTTTGAAGGATGGTCTGGATAGATCCCAAGGACAATTAACGATTGATATTCGAGGATTGAACTTTTTGAACAGTTCTGGGATCACAACAATCAGTCTTTTTATCATTGAAGCAAGAAATAAGAAAACTACTCCGATGCGCATATTAGGTTCAGCTAAGATTTCTTGGCAAGCTAAATCTGCCGCTAACTTCCATAAACTTTGGAATGAGATCATTGTAGATTTTCCAGATAAGACTCCCGAGGATAATATTCCAGGAGTATAATATTATAATGAGCGATCTATACTTAGATTCCTTATCTCTTCAAGAAGAGATGCCAAGACTTGCGGCACAATCACGCCTAGTCTATTTGGGTCTTGAGGAATTTCTAAGATCGCACCCAATTCCAATAAAAAATGAAGGATCTTTGCTAGATGTAGGATCTGGATTAGGAATACTTACGGCTCTTGTTTCTAGGCATTTCCCAGGAATCCATGTAACTGGATTAGACAAATCCACTGACATGATTCGATTTGCACAAGTTTCTAATCCTAAGATGGAATGGGTGAATGGTGATGTGGCTTCACTTCCTTTTAGTGATGCAAGTTTTGATATTTTACTAAATTCATTTTTTCTCATACATCTTCCTCAACTTGAAAAGTCTCTTAAGGAGATGGATCGCGTTTTGAGACCAGGTGGCTATATACTCATGATCGAACCAGATCAGCAAGCGACTAAAGTCGATCCTCTCATTGAGAAATTAATCCATAGCCATGGTGAGCTAGGTCCTGGTGACAGGAAGGCTTTAACTCAAGCAGAAAGTTTTTACTTGGGTAAAGCGTACGAAATGATCACACAGCAAGAATTGATCATTACAACAGATGGTAGTGACGATGCGCCAGAGCTCAATTATCCGAATATCAAAATCGGTCGCATGACAGCTTGGTCTATGATCAGTCATATGGGACAACTGATGAATCTTAGAGATATTTACAACGAATGTTTGGAATCTTACATGAAAAAAGAAATTTCCATTCAACAATTTGTTGTCTCGATACGTCTTTATCGCAAGAAAGCTTAGCAAAATCCAAAAGATTTAAGAATTTCCTTGACGCAGGAAATCTAGTAATAATAATCAATATAATTTTCAAGTTCCAGGAGTTTTTATGAAATCAGCTTTCCTACGTTTTGGCATAATTAGTATAATAAGTTTAGTTTTCTCATGTGCGCCGGACAAAAGTTCCGAAGAAGATAGAGAAACAACATTACTACTCCTTTATAATAGTTATGTAGCGACGGAAGGTATTGTTTATTCTGGATCTGGTTCAGAACGTACGGCAATTTATTATAAAAAAGTTGGAACTGGAATCCCCGTTGTCGTTCTACACGGTGGACCTGGTCTTGATCACAACTATTTGGTTCAGCCTCTCTCTGAACTCTTGGGCTCAAATCATCAACTGATATTCTTCGATCAACGCGGTACTGGATTTTCTCGCGGCGAGTTTAGTGATCTCAATGCTGGTTTTATCAATAAAACGAAATTTCTTGAGGACTTAGAAGCGGTTCGAGTTGGCCTGAATTTAGGTGACAAGATCAATATATTGGGTCATTCATGGGGTGGTTTGTATGCTATGCTCTACGCATCTAATGACAGTTACAAAGCTCATGTTAAATCGCTTGCTTTAGTGGGAAGCAGTGGAGCGCATTATAATTACTATGGAATTTTTCTACTCAATAATTTAATTAATAAGGCTGGTGGAGAAGCAGCTGCTGCGACGCTTGGAAATCTTGGCGCGCCTTTGAATCCTTCATCAGCCAACTACCTTCCTACCTTGAATGCTTTGAAGGCATATTATTCTTTTCTATTCAAATTCTATTTTGCAGACTACACTCCTATCAATACCCAGAATGGAACCAGTGCGAACTTTGCGAAGTTGAATTTGGGATTGTCAGCTGAGAAAACAATCCGTAATGGTCTTGCTGTTGGCTCTTTGATAAATCTCAGTCTTCGTATTGCTGACGATGACTTAACTGCCGGTTTTTTCTCGAACACAAAAAATACGCATAATATAGTTGCGGATCTTGCAAAGATTACTGTGCCTGTGAAATTGATTCACGGAGCAGACGATGTGATTCCTGCAAGTTTTGTGATCAATACTGGTGAAACATATTTTACTGGTACAGTTCCATCTTCTCCAGTTTCTGTTCAAACAGGCCTAACAAATGCTACAGTAACAACACATTTAATCTCTAATTGTGGGCATTTTCCTTTCTTGGAGCAACCAGAAGCATTTAGAACAGCATTGAGTGGTTTCTTTCAGTAAATGTAAGAGGGGCTTGGAGGGGGACGAAAGCCCGGGGCTTAAGCCCCTCCCAATTCCAATTGAAATTCTAACTTTATAATCCATCAATCTAACTTGTCAATGGTAATATGGAATAAAAAAAACTTAGGGGCTTAAGCCCCGGGCTGAATCCAAATCTCCATTCAAACATAAATCGATCAAACAATATCCAATTTAATTTTTATGCAATCCGTACAAATTGAATCAAGAACGAACATTTCTAACAAATTCCAGTAATCCATTCCAATAAATAGTTAACAGTAATATTCTTTAAAAACAAATTAAACTCTATGTATGATCCTATAAAAGATGGTATTAATAAAAAGGAAAATTCAGTAGAATACAATGAATTAAAACCATCGGCTGATTTAGTTGGAATGGTTCATAGTTTTTGGGAACTAAAAACCAATACGATATTAGAAAACGATTTTGTTTTGCATGTCATCCCCGATGCATGCGTAAATATATTATTGAACTTAGTAGATACTAGGATCGCTGCTGTTACTTCTAGGTTAACAACATATGTTGCGCTGAATTTGGGTAAAAGATTTCATTACGTTGGTATTCAACTATTGCCTGGTATGTGGATAGGCAATCGTGATGAGATCGTGCAAGGTTTTGTAGACAGTCCTTATGAAGGCAGTTTACCCTTAGTCGATACTGCAAATAAACTTGTGGGTAAAAAATTTTCAGAATTTGGATTGGTCCTTTCTGAACTGGTTCAATCTCTCGTTGTGAATAAGTTAGTTGGTGAAAATATCATAACATCCAGGATACTTTCTGATATTGATGTAATAGATTCAGTTGAAGATATGGCAGCTTCAGCAAATCTATCCACAAGACAATTGCAGCGGATTCTCAAACAGACGACCGGATTTACTCCTCATGATTTTCTGAAAATCCTACGTCTTCAACTTTCTTTTAGGGGACAATACCTTGATTATTTCTCGGATCAGTCTCATTTTATTCATTCTTTTCGCAAAATTACTGGCTATACTCCAGCAGATTATTTCAAAAATTTCCATGTCTGATTTATACAATACAGACTTATCTGGAACTGATATATTCTTTCTATCTGACATTGAAAATTTTAATTAAGGAGATAGATTATATGTCACAACAAAATGCAATTGGCTGGTTTGATATTTATGTAAAAGATATGGAGCGAGCTACAAAATTCTATGAAGCAATTCTGAATCAAAAGTTAGAGAAATTGGAAGATCCAACTGGTGAGACAGAGATGATGATTTTTCCAGCAGATATGAAATCGTATGGGGCTTCTGGAGCTCTGGTAAAATCACCCCATTCGAATCCTGGAGTTGGTGGAACGATGGTATATTTTAGTGTGAAAGATTGCAATATAGAAGGAGCAAAAGTTGCAAAGGCAGGTGGTAAATTGGTGAGACCTAAGTTTTCGATCGGAGATTTTGGTTGGGTGACCTTGCTTGAAGATTCGGAGGGCAATCTTTTCGGACTCAATTCAATGACTTAGTTTACATAAAGAATATTCGAAAAAGGCTTTCGAGTAGCTTACTAACCTCGAGAGCTTTTTCTAACAGTTCAGCAATTCATTCAATTGGAACAAAGAATTGGCTTTTTAGGCTATTCCCAATTTTTCTTTTCTAAAATTTCTGTAAGTTCTAGCATGCTCTGATAGAGATTTGTGTAAACAGTGAGAGCGTTCGTTGCGTCCTTTAGAGCCGCTATGTAAAGATATCCTTCTTCCATGTTCTTTCGGAACACGGCACATGGGTTGTTATCTTCTTCTTCGAGCTCGGCCAAAGTTTTCTTAAAAGATGCAAGCAATTCTTCCGCTTCCAGTTTAGTCTGCGGAACTTTCATAAGATTTGTGAGTCGTATAGGGAAAAATTGTCCAGTTGTCATAATGTTTAATATAGATCCATCGACTTACCTTTCAAGTAATATGTGTTGCCCATAACTATAAATTTAGAAGCACGCCTATGATGGATAGCCCGGCAAATGACCATTCTCCTAGATACCTATATCGATTGCCCTGAACAATAAAGTTCAAATTCGCCGCTATCATATTAGGAATAGCAAAAACACCCAATAAAGGAAATATGATCAGCGAACGTAAAAACTTACTTCCCGAATTGGATTGAGAAATTAATAAATAGACAAGAAATATCGACAAGAGCATACCAATCGCACTCAATCTTTGAATCCAAATTTTTGTTCTGTCAATACCCAAACGATTTGCTAAAGATAAAAAATTTTCAAGTATATCCTGATTGTAATCCATATAAGCATTTACTAATAGATTAATTACAACAGCAGTAATAATGATCGCTAAAAAAACAAGTGTGATATAAGCATGCGGACTATGAGTAAATTCCTGTAGAATTTGAATGCTTGAATTAAATAAATTAGGATTTGTTGAGTAGTTTTGTAAATAAATGGAATAAAATTTCTCAAAACTAGGAATAATAAATACACCCATAGTATAAATCGTCGCTACAATAATTTCCTTGGGTATGCGAGGAATAAACTTGATCAAAACAAAATGAATGCAGCAAAATATTCCCAAACCTAAACCAATGTAGAACCATTGAATCGGGGCATAGATCAACGTGAGAATAATCGAAACTATTCCAGATAGAATTGTAGAAAAAGTCAATATGAGTCTATATCGATAGTGAAAATGTCTCCGTGGATTCTTACTGATAGATTCTAAATTTTGAATATTGTAAACATCCCAAATATGGTCGGCATTGTAAATTGTGAAAACTGAAAGTGGTAAGATGATCCACCAATAAAAGGGTGGATCAATTCCGAGTATAACCCAAACGCAATATCCAACACCAAGCGCACCAAAACATACATCAATTGATAGATTTGATAAGTGATTGAATATTCGGTCAACGATGCTCATGACCTAAGGAGAGTTCTCCATTTTGAATTGGCGAAATGCTTCAAGAGTTGGCTCATATTCGTTCATAGCGTTCCAGACTATAAATCCTTTACCTTTGGAATCCAAACAGCCTTGCATCTGTGCTTTGATATAGTCAGTATAAGATAGTCCGCTTGCTCCAATATGCATCCTGAATCCTTGAATCCATCCAACCACGAGAGTTGTTTCTTTGGAGCGCTTGATCGTCTTTTGCATTCCTTCCAAAACAGTTGTATATGGATCACCAACTCGGGACTTCAATCCGTAGAAATGAGAAGGATACAACATTGGATAGAGTAGATCCAGCTTTTCCGAGAAATTTTCCACGCGTTGACCTATAGCATCATTCTCAATAAATGGAACTCTACCAAAAATATCACCACCAAACAATACATCCGACGAACATGCATCTAATGTGTCAGAACGTATCTCTTGTATTATGGAAGTAATATTCTCATATCGCTTTTCAAAGCTTGCTTTAAAATCCCAACCGCCATCAGAATAACGGATATAGTCGATATTTATTTCTTTGAAACCGAGTGTGCAAGCATCGCGTACGGATTTTTTTATTGAATCCATTCTTTCTTTTTTTGGAAATTGGGAAGTAAGGCCTCCTTCGAAAGCAACGACACGTGCGATTCCATACACATTTTTTTCTTGGAGTTTTTCCAAAACATACTTATCTAATTTTCGAGGTTGTGCATCGATTACGACAGCATTCATTCCATCATTTGCAATTGTATCGATAAGTTTACCAAAGGCTTTAGCTGACTGAGCTGTTCGATTAGAAATGTAAACACCTTGGTAGAAATCGGGTCGA
Organism: Leptospira sp. GIMC2001; assembly: GCF_028462125.1. NCBI lineage: Bacteria > Pseudomonadati > Spirochaetota > Leptospiria > Leptospirales > Leptospiraceae > Leptospira > Leptospira sp. GIMC2001. The sequence continues at coordinate 960,844 of NZ_CP115468.1, forward strand.
CCGTTGGATCCAGAAATATCGCCCGTTGCCTTTGCTTGGGATTGACAGCCTATAAAAAAGCAAACAGTTGTAAAAAAAACAATTTTTATCATAAAAAATCCTTGCTTATAACATGAAATGACGCCATTCTCTATTGGGAAATCGGTTTTATATCAAATGGCAGGCGAGAACACCGCAATTATCTGGAAGGATGAATTCCTTGAGCATGATACAGGTCTTCATCCTGAGAAAAAAGAGAGACTCACTGCCATTCGAGATCGATTATCCGCAACTGATTACTACAGTAATCTTCAACGTCCTGAACCAAGATTTGCGAGCCAGGAAGAAATAGCAACCATCCATAATTCAGAATATATACAAACTCTAAGAGACTTGTGCGAAAGAAAAAGGTCAGGATTTATAGATCCGGACACTCCGTACTCTCAAGGAACTTTTAGTGCCGCATCACTTGCAGCTGGTTCAGGTCTTGTCCTCGCTGATAAAGTCTGGTCTGGAGAAGCTAAGAACGGTCTCGCACTTGTTCGACCTCCAGGGCATCATGCTGTTGAAGAAGGTGCCATGGGATTTTGTTTTTTTAATAATATTGCAATTACTGCAAGGTATCTTCAGTCTTTAGGTGCCAAAAAAATCTTGATTCTGGATTGGGATGTTCACCATGGCAATGGAACAGAAGCATCATTCTATGAAGATGATTCCATATTTTTTGCATCATTGCACCAATTTCCTTTTTATCCAGGGACTGGTAAGGCATCGCATACAGGCAAAGGAAAAGGACTTGGCACAACATTGAATTGTCCACTTCCCAGAAGTTCTACTCTCGATGACTATAAATTAGAATTTGATAATAAAATTATTCCTGCAATTGATGAATTCCATCCTGAGATCATCTTGATCTCTGCTGGATTCGATGCTCATCGAGATGATCCACTTGGTGGAATGGAATTGACCACTCAGAGTTTTGAACTATTTACAAGATGGATTCAAGATAAAGCCAATGAACATTGCTCGGGCAAAATCATATCTTTCTTAGAAGGTGGCTACAATTTGCACGCTCTGTCGGAATCAGTTGAAGCACATTTGTCTGTTCTTGTTGGTTGAACATTCGAGAAAATTTTCTATTTGAGATGTAAATATGCCGATAATTCTAGAAATGGAAGTCCATGACGCATCCTTCCGAGAATTAGTTGAGCGAGTCACAGCTCGAGTTCTATTATTGGAAGATCTCACTCATCAATTAGCTGAAGAAATGACATTTCGAAGAACCATTCGAGAAGAGTGGGCATCTTGGAACGAGAAATGGAAATCAGCTTGGTTACTCTCCACAGACGACGAAGAACGAGTAACTACCTCCGTGATTGCAAGAATTCGTCACAAGAAAAACTCTTTCCCAAATTCCTAAGTCTCACGAGCATTGACTAAAAAACTAGGAATGAATTATTTATGGAAAAGAAAGTGACTCCTTTTGAGGAACGAGCACCCAAAACCCCAATCACAACAGGGGAAGTAAAAAGAAATATATACGGAAGATACTTAGAAGAATTTAAAGAGGGAGATCTTTATGTTCATCCGAGAGAATTCACAGTGGATAGAAGTTTTGCCCAAGAATTCGCTACCACTTTTATGGATGTCAATCCTCTTTTTCTCTCTGCTCCATATGCTCAAGCTCATGGATTCAAGGATATGTTGGTATCACCGCTTCAGGTTTTCAATATCGCTTTGTCAATTGGTGTGCAGAATAATTCTGAAAAAGCTTTAGCTAACTTAGGTTACTACAACGCACAATTTTTACAACCTGTGTATCCTGGTGACACTTTGTCCGCACGAACTAAAGTTTTAAATATAAGTGATAAAGGTGCAGATAAGCCTGGAATCGTTCATGTACGAACACTTTGTCTCAATCAGAATGGGGAAGTTGTTCTTCAATATGAAAGAAAGATCATGATCTATCATTCCAATGGCAAACCTAAAGGAAAGCCAGAACCATCAGCTGGATCTGCAGAATTTCCAGAATCAGACACTCCTGTTCTCAAACTACCTTCACTCAAATACCCAACAAAATTTCAAAGCTCTACTTGGTCGGGAACCTATTTTGAGAATTTTCAACCAGGTCAGATTTATATTCATCAGAATGGAAGAACAATTACGGATGAGCATTTTCCTTGGACTTACCGTATGGGCAATACTCATCCATTGCACTATGATAAATTGTATTCAACAGGTATTTCCGGACCTATGGGTGGAGAGCCGATTGTATACGGAGGCTTAGTATTTGCTTGGTTATTCGGTCTTGCTTCGCGCGATATCTCCGAGAACATGCTATGGGAGCTAGGGTTTACTGAAGGTTATCACACAGCACCTTCTGTAAGTGGCGATACTGTAACATGCATTACAAGAATCCTCGAAGTTAAGGATGCTGGAACTGAGTATGGAATTGCGGCTGGTGAAGTTCAATGCCAAGTTATTGGTCTCAAAAATGTGAAAGCCAATGATGCTTTCGATAAGCATGGTGAGGATCTCTTTTATAAAGAAAATGATAAAAAGAAAATGGGCAAGGATAAGATTCCTGAGAAAATTTTCGAGATTGAGAGACGAATTCTAATTAAGAAAAAACCATAAATAGAAAAGGCAGAAATGATAAAAATTCACGGATTTCCAACTAGCAACTACTACAACAAAGTAAAACTCGCACTTCTCGAAAAAGAGATTGAATTCGAAGAAGTAAGAGCAGTTCCAACTAAATCCGGAGAATTTTTGGATATAAGTCCGATGGGAAGAATTCCAATCATCGAAGTTAATGGACAATTTGTTCGCGAGACACAAGCAATCTTGGAATTCCTCGAAGAAGAATATCCGGACAAATTGTCCCTTTTGCCAAAAGATAATTACGCTCGAGCGAGGGTAAGAGAGATTACCCTAATGACAGACAATTATTTTGATTTGGCTGTAAGGCCTTTATTCCCATATGTATTTTTTGGTAAGCAAGATCCACCTACTGAATTGGTTGAGAAATGTATGAAGAAGGTTCGTTTCGCATGGACTGCTCTATCAAAAGTCATAGATTGTCAAAATTTTGCTGTTGGTGATGAATTTTCTTTTGCTGACATTACAGCAATGGCTACTTGGGTTCCTGTTCAAGCAACTGTTAAGAAAATTGGTGGTTTTGATATTTTTGAGAATCATTCATATATCAATGAATACTTACTTAGAATTCAATCCAGACCAAAAGCAAAAGAAGTACTCCGTTCACAAAAAGCAGCTTTACGAATCTCTTCGTCTTGGCAAAAATAGGCTAACGAATTTTTACAAAAATCAAAGGAAATAATTAATGGAATCAAACGAACAAATTCTAAAAAAAATATACCTATTCTCACATTTCGATGAAGCAGAGATTGCTAAGATTTCTGAGATTTCAACGCAGATTTCGATTCCGCACAATGATACAGTATTTCAAGAAGGCAATGATGCGAGCTCATTCTATGTTGTGAAATACGGAACTCTAAAAATCACTGCAAATACACAAGGTGGAGATGATATAAATATCACAACAATATCCGTCGGCGACCATTTTGGTGAATTACCATTCTTTGATCATGAGAAGAGAGCAGCAACAGTTGAATCTCTAGAGAAGTCCGACTTAATCGAAATTAAATACAAAGATTTAGAAAAAGTTTTAGAGACAAGCCCATCCATGCAAGTTAAATTCTATAGATCGATAGCGTTCAATCTTATCAAACGAGTAAGAATGTTAACTCAAGATTTAACTTACGCAAGAGAAATTAAGAAAAGATTTACATGATCATTTGCTGACCCAACAGAGTTTCAATAACTTACCGCTTTCATAAGAATAGAATTCATGACATTTTGAAGCGGGAGTGAAACCTGTGAGACTCAGTACCTCTAGAAAATCTGCAGGAACCAAATAGGTTCCTGCATTTTTTTTGTAATTTTCCAAAGTATTCATAGTTCCATCTAATACTGTAATATTTTCTGGTGTGATTCCTAAAGATTTCAGTTTGTAAACAATACTTGCTAAACGGATATCCGAGTGGATGAATATTTTTCTGAATTCAGTGTCTACAGAATTCAATGGCGATAATGGCAATAGATTGACTATCTCAGTAGGATAGTTTCTCGCATTTCCAAGTATCGGATAGTAAACTAAAGTAAATACAAAATGGAAAATGCTCATGGAAAGTGTCAATGATCTCCAATCAATAATCTTTGATTCCTTCTGATCGCACTTGAAGCGCCATACAACCCATATTATATATAGAAAACAAAATACAATAGAAGCAATAGCCAAATAATTGAGATAAGAATTTTGCGTATTCCCAAAGACTCCAATATTCGGAAGCAAAATGTAACTAAGCAGAGTCAACCAAACCAAAATCAGAAAAATTGAAATTGATGTTTCGTAATTATTCACTTTTTTCTTATCTAATATAGATTTGGCGATGAGAATTGAAAATAAGGGATATGTCGCGAGAACATAACTTGGTAATTTGCTCGGGAGAACCTCATAAAAAATCCAAGCAATCGCAGCCCAAGAAAGCAGGAAAAGAGAAATAAGTTGTCTTTTCCCTTTGATGAAATCTTTAGCGTCGTTCCATAATCCTATTAGAATATTCGGAAGAAATATTGACCAAGGAACCAGAAAGAAAAAGAAGAGGATAAGATATATGCCTGGAGGGCCTGTCTGACCAAAGACACTTCCTCCGGCACGTTTGAGTATATACCAATCAACCAACCAACGAATGAAAACTCCATCTGTAGCGATCCAGGCAAGTCGCCCCCAAATCAAAACTGGAAAAAGAGCAATCGGAAGAAAAAACCATGGATTCAATCGCAGGATTCGAATTCTTGAAGGAAGAAAGATCAATAATAAAGCACTAATTCCGCCAAGCAAAATGATGATGGGTGGTCCTTTTTGCAATACACCCAAGGAAATTGTGAACCATAATCCTAAAACCCAAGGTATCGATGATTTCCAAGAATCCGATTCTATAGTTTTCCATAAGAAATAAATTCCTAGAATCTGCCAGAATAAAAGGCCCATATCAGTGAGAGCAATTTTGGAATAAATCGGAAGAAAAAGACCCGTTAAAAATACACTAGTCGAAATCAATGGAAGCTCGGCATATTTCTCATCTGGAAAAATGGAACGACTCAAAAGAAAAATTACAAATCCTGTCAAAAGAAAATAAATGACGTTAATGGAGCGTAAAACTTCAACATGTTCACCAAACAAAGTGAATCCGATTGCTCCAGTCCAAAAATGAAGCGGAGTTTTTCGATGGGGTTCTGATATGGGAAAACTCGGGACAACCCAATCATTTGTCCGTATCATCTCAGATGCAAAGCCCATATAAGCAGATTCATCTTGATCCCAGAGTTCAACGCCCAAACTCAGGAATAGAGCAGATATAAGTAAAAGAGCAGAAATATATAACTTCATGAATCTCTTTTTTTCTTTTATCAGACTTCAAGCCAACTAAAAAATAATTTTGTCTTTATATGTAAACAGATTGTAATTCGATCGTCATATTGGTGACGCAAAATGGTGTTAATAAATTATTTATGAAGCGAACAATTCGGATTCTATTCAATGTTTTTAAATATATAATTCTTCCAATTTTAATATTATTGTTAATCATCAACACGATTGCATTTTTTACTTTGCGTTCCAGTTCAACTGATCAGAGAGATTCTCTGAGTTCCAGTCTGGGTGATATTCCCAAAATAACTTCGAAACCTTTCACCAATCAATCTTCAGAATCAGATTTATTCAATCCTTACTATGTTAACAAAGGGAAATGGAATAAGGTTGCGATACATATTCATTCTGATAGGGTTTGGTATACACCAGAACGACAGTCTGTCGAGGATCTTGTAATGTCATACAAGAGAAATGGATTCGATTGGATTTCTCTTTCTGATTATGGACAAGTAACAGATGTTCGGGAATTTTTTGCGAATTCTTATGATTCCTATGAGCTTGGTAGTAATATGTTGAAGCGACATTTCCTAGTTTTGAACTCAAAAAAAATCATTATGGATCCCTTTATTTTTTTCTCAAGTACTGAGAACTTACAATGGATACTCGATCAATTTAAAGGTTCCAAACCGTTTGTTATTGTAAATCATCCTAAGTTATATAATTCGTTTTCAATTGATCTTTTAAAAGAACTCCAAGGTTACGATGCAGTGGAAGTGTTTACTCCATATGGAGATGATTCTACAATTCTTGATGAATTATTGACAGCAGGCCATCCAGTCTTTGGTATTGCATCCGACGATCTTCACTATTTACCTTTAGAAGAATCTAATTTGAATCATGAGAGTTTTAAACAGAAGTTTTGGAAATATATCTCATTTGTTTATGGAAGGGAAGGTGAAGCTTTTCAACGATTCCTTTATGTTCTCATGGACGGAGATTCGGAATCGTCCCTAATGAAGTCTCTCTGCGAAGGAAGATTTGTATTTGTCAAAAAATTCCTTAAGAGCAGTAACGATTTCAATATCAAAAATATTATATTCGAAAATCATACTCTTACTGTTGAAATGCCAGAAAATGTAAGAGAAATACATTTTTTTACGGGATTGGGGAAACCAGTGCTATCAGAATTCCACAAATCCAAATCAAGTTATACAATGAAACCAAATGATGATTATGTTCGAGTCGAGATCAGAGATTGGTTAGGAATGTTTGGAACCAATCCAGTCTACCGAAAAACAAAAATGCTTAGTTCGAGAAATTGCAATTCTGAATAATAAATAGAGAAGTATTCCAACCGTTCTATTCGTCCAATCTAACTTAGATATATGGATATTTTTCAATTTGTAACGAATCTTGATTCGAACATGTACCATCAAGGTGATTTGATTGCGGGTGATCAAATAGGTGATTTAGAGAACACTTTGTATTTTGTATTGAAGGGAAAAGTTGAAGTTCAGAGGATTTTGGAACCTGATACTCCCCTAAGAACTTATTATTTAGATTCTGGAGATTTTTTTGGATTTGCAAAGCCACCAAGAGATTCACGACTTCGAGAGCAATATTCTGCAATTGATGTGAATACAAAGATTGGATATCTTGATCACAAGAAGATCATACATATTGGAAAGTCGAATCCTCTTTTCTTCTTCTCCTTGCTCAAGCACAGTATTGAGAAAATGCTAAAAGTGGAAACTGAGATCTCGAATATTTCGCAGAGCATACAACGTAAGAGTGGAGGCTCAGAATGAATCTTCAAGATTTAGCGAAAGGATTGGAGATTCGTTCTTTTAAAAGGGGAGACTATGTTTTTCGTGAGAAAGGATTCGGAAGCCAAGAAATGTTTTTTATATTCAGCGGAGAGATCCATATCCAGAAGACTTTGGGTGGAATAGAAGAAGAGATAAACCATCTTGGGCCTGGATCATTTTTCGGTGAGATCGCTCTAGTACAAAATGTACCAAGAACAGCAAGTGCTTTGGTTGTTTCGGACTCAGCAAAAGTCGCAGTAATATCTCGAAATCATTTTATCGTTTTATCCAAAACAAATCCAGAATTCCTAGTTGTTTTGTTTCGAAAAATGCAAGAGAGGGTTCTTGTAAGAGAAGAAATGCGGGATATGCTAGATATCCAAGAGCAAGAAATTGATGCGATGCTCGCTGCGAATATGTGGGTTCCTTCGAGTGAAGTTACTGAGTCACAATCATCAAGTGAATCTGCTGCACCAAGCTCGTCCGAAGATGAAGCTATGGAATCCTTAGATGGAGGAGATAGCGCAGATCTCAATGATTCAGATTTAGGTTCTGATTCGTCTGATGATTGATCCGAAATAGACGAGATAGAGTAAATGTATTAGCCTTGATCGGTTTTTGGCGTTCTTAAATCATGGAAGGCAATAAACAATAGGGGTGCATATTTGCATTTTCTTTGCAGGAGTTTTTATGAAGACCCTCTATCTTTTGCGTCATGCAAAATCGGATTGGGAGACAGACTTTTCCACCGACCATGAGCGAGGATTATCACCTCGCGGCATCGATGCTTCCCATAAAATTGCTGAGTATTGGAATCAGTTTGGATTCCACTGCGATTTATGCTATCATTCTGATGCAAAGAGATCTGTGCTTACTTGGGAAATTATTTCCGAAAAACATTCTTTTGCAAAAAAAGTAGAAATTCAACCAGCAATCTACGAAGCAAATGGGGACGCTTTGTTCGAGATCATACGTTCCGCTCCAGATGATTGTCAATCATTGCTTGTAATCGGACATCATCCAGGTTTAGAAGAATTAGCAGAATTATTGATATTAGGTGATGATTCTGAAGATCTTCACAATCCTCTCTTTACGAAATTCCCAACCGCCGCATTTCTTGGAATTTCTCTATCTGTTGAGAACTGGAGAGACGTGAGTCCTGGACATGCATCGATCACGGTTTTTTGGATACCAGGTCGTAAGGGTAGATGATAAGAATTGATCCACTGATTTCTGAATCAAAGATTCAAGAAAGAGTTAAAGAACTGGGACTTCAAATATCAGAAGAATATTCAGGCAAGGAATTAATGTTATGTGGTGTCCTCAATGGTGCCTTCATTTTTCTTGCTGACTTAACGAGAAATATATCCATACCTCATGTCATAGATTTTATGGGTGCATCATCTTATGGAAACTCCCAAGTCTCTTCTGGCAAAGTTCAGATTACAAAGTATCTCAGCATAAGTCCTAAGGGTAAACATGTTCTAGTAGTTGAGGATATTGTTGAGACAGCCAATACCTATGCGAAAATTCACGAATATCTCCAAGAGGAAGGCGCTAAATCAGTAAAAATCTGCAGCTTAGTTGTTAAAAACTCGAAGGAAAAACCAGGATTCCCCGCGGATTATAAAGGCTTTGAAGTTGAGGATCAATTTTTAGTTGGGTACGGAATGGACTTTGCTGGTCAATACAGACAGCTTCCCTTTCTAGGAATTATGAAGCAGAGTGAGAGTAAGGATAATTAAATTATCCTTACTGAATTAACTTCTGAACAGTTTTTTCGTTTAACGGCTTCCAGCTGATTCTATCAATGCCTTCTAATGCTTTAGAAAATTCTTTTGGATTGTGAGTCATTCCAAGAGATACAACATTTTCATTCTCAACTTCTTTCGTGCGAATTTCTTTTTCGATATTTAGAATATTCTCACCAGATTGCAAACGGATTTTGTCAAGATCTGCATTGGCATCTTGCTGAAGTTCTGAGAACAATGGCTCTTTGCCAAAAAGTATATGAATCAATTCAGCAGGATCTGGAGCTTTCTCTGCAAGCAGACCTTGTTTCATTTGTTCTTTGGTTAAATTATTCTGAAGTTCAGATAATTTTGCCTGAATTGTCTGATACTTACCAGTAAGCTGGTTTGTAAATTCCGCTGTATCTTGAACGACAGGATTGCTCCATTGGCCTTCCTTGCCCTTTTGTCCATCAGAGCTAGCAGGGATCTTATCCTTAACTAGTTTCTCTGCGGAATTGAGTAGATTTGATAATCGAACATCCATGTTATGTCACCTCTTTTCCAAGTTCTAGGTTCCCATTATATTATCGAACCATGAACAATGCTATTGTAGAAAAAAATGAAAAAAAGTAAAGCAGAATAATGAATTGACAGCCTTCTTACGGGGTTCTGTCATGAAAACCAATGGAAAAAAACAAACTTATCCTTTTATTATCATTTTTTCTGGCTTTGGCTGGTTCTCTGATCGGAATTCTGAATATCGGATTGTATTCTACATCAAATCGGTATGCAGCCTCCACTGGTACAAATTTTTTCCAATCGCCGCAAGTCTCGGCTGTACTTATAAAAATTGAGGGAGAAATCCACTCTGGAAGATCAACCTATTCTTCAACTGGCTCGGACACAATACTTAGTAGATTGCGAGAAGTTGGAGAGATGCCCAATGTTAAAGGAATTCTTGTGGAGATCAATTCACCAGGGGGCACGGTCGCAGCTTCGCAAGAAATTTACAATGAACTTATGTTTCTTCGAAAATCTAAGAAGATCGTTGTATCAATGAAAGACGTTGCGGCTTCCGGAGGTTACTATATCGCATCGGCAGCAGATAGTATCTTTGCTGAGAGTGGAACATTAACGGGATCCATTGGTGTGATTGCAGTGTCACCCAATATCAAAGGTTTGATGGATCGTTACGGTGTGGAGATGCGAGTATTCAAGGCTGGAAAATACAAAGATTCACTGAGTCCATTTAGAGACTCAACAGATGAAGAAGTGAATATGATGAATAAATTGCTAAAAGATAATTATAATAAATTTATAGAAGATATATCCAAAGGCCGTAATCGAACGGTCGCATCTATTGAAGAGCTAGCTGAAGGTAAAATTTATTCTGGTGAAGATGCATTTCGAAATAAGTTAGTCGATGATATCGGTGGTCGTCGTGAAGCTTTAGTTAAGCTATCTGAACTCTGTCAATATGAAGGAGAAATTCCTCTCTTAGAAGAAAGCGAATCACCGATTGATAGATTTATGCAATCGATTGGTGGAAGCGTAATGGGTTTGAAAATGATAGGTAAGGTTGATCCAATCCAAAATTTTTGGCAAAACAATCATTCACCAATTTTGTTAATGCTTCCTTCTGCTATCCGTCTTCCAGGTGATTTATGAGAGATAAATTGCTTCAGTTAACTGATGTATTGGATTTTGCTTTTATGAGTCCTCTTGGTTTTATCGACGCATGGGAGAAACAAGAAATATCTTGGGTAGGTTATGGAAGAGTTTTTGCTATCCTTTCTGCTTTTTCTTTAGCAGTTGGCACTTCTTATATTTCCCCACCGTATACATCTGGTTATATTTTCCCGATCATTCTCTCAACTTTTGCAAATTTTGCAATTCTAATCTTACTTCCAACAATTTTCGGATCGCTCATTGACTATTTTGCGCAGAGCAAGCAGAGAACTGGAAAAGCAATCATGTTGAGAGATTTTGGCAATGTGTCCCTTTCTCTATTTATGCTGTATGCTCCAATTTGTATGATTCTCCAAGCAATTGGATTTACAGGTCTTGCTGGTGCCTTTTTTGCTATGATCACCATGTTTGGATTTTATTTGTTCGTGTGCTCTCGTGGAGTCAAATACATTCATGATCTAAAGGATAGCGATGCCATTCGCTACTCGAGTTATGCTTTAGGTTTATCCTTTTTCTATCCATTTTTGTTTAATTTTTACATGACGAGTTTCATTTTAAATTTCACTCTGTAAGAGAATGAATATTCTAATTACGAATGACGATGGGATTTCTTCACAAGGAATCCTTGCTTTAGAAAAATCTCTATCCGTTAAACATACAACATTTTTGATTGCGCCGCTAAAAGAACGATCTTGCACTTCTATGGCGTTGACTCTTTTCACAGGAATGAGAGTTGAGAGAATCAATGACCAACATTATGTAGCCGATGGATTCCCGGCTGATTGTGTGAACATCGGATTGTATTCTGGAATTTTCCCCAAGATAGATATGGTAGTGTCTGGTATAAATCGTGGAGTAAACATGGGATATGATGTTCATTATTCTGGAACGATTGGTGCGGCTAAGCACGGAGCTTTGCATGGAATCACATCTATTGCTGTAAGTTCTGTTCGCATTGATCCACCAGATGGATATGAGAGAGAAGCTCATTTAGTTGCAGAATTTATAGAAGAATATTCGAATAAACTAGATAAGGCTTCTGTTTACAATATGAATTTTCCTGAAAGCATTTCGGGCAAGGGCGATTTATCTGAACTTGAATGGACTCATTTAGGACGAAGAAAATATACTGAAAATTATATACAAAAGCATATAGTTGGAGGAATCAGTGAGTTCACTTTGAACGGTTCCCAATTAGATAATTATGATGATCCTGGTTGTGATTTTGATGTTTTTTACCAAGGCAAAATTCCTATCTCAACGGTTCTATTAGATGTTACAGATCATAAGGAGCTCGATCGTTGGAAAAAGCAATAGAAGCATTTAACAAAGGCAACTATGCCCATGCTTTGATCTTATTGGATAAATTGATCCAGAAAAATCCTGATGACCCCATTCCATACTATCATTTCGCCCTGTCTTGTTATCATACCGGCAATTTTAAGAAGGCAATTACCGTTCTTCGTGATCTTATGGATAGGTTTCCGCGCTTTATTGAATTGGATCGTTGTTATAAAATTTTGATACTTTCTTTGATTCAAATGAAAAATTGGGAAGCGGCTTTAATTGAATTAGAAAGTCGACTCAATATTAGTCCGCGAGATCTTACATTGCTATCTCTCAAAGCTCATGTATTCGAAAAACAATCACAGTTCGAAGAATCCATTGCAATCCATCGTAAAATTCTGAGCTTTGATTCAAATTATGCCAATAGCTTGAACAATTTGGGTTACTTGATTATCAAGAAGTCAGTGAATCCAAGCAAAGAGGATATGGTTGAAGCAATGGCTGCACTTAAGAAAGCTGTTCAGATTTCCCCCAATAACCCTGCTTTCCTCGATTCACTCGGAACTCTCCTAGAAAAATCTGGTAATAAACAGTCAGCGATTTTGGCTTTGGAAAAAGCTGTTTCTTTTGCACCGGACCACTCAGAATTGCTCGACCACCTTGCCGATTTGCGAAAGCAGACTTGACGCTTGCTCACGTTTTTAAAAACTGGTAATCGCATACAGAATTAACGGGATGTAGCGCAGTGGTAGCGCATCTGTTTTGGGAACAGAGGGTCGCAGGTTCAAATCCTGTCATCCCGATAACTTCTTACTGCAAGAGACCCGGTAGCTCAGCTGGATAGAGCAACTGCCTTCTAAGCCGTTGGTCGGGGGTTCGAATCCCTCTCGGGTCAAGATTGAGATAACATGGTGGATGTAGTTCAGCGGTAGAGCCCTGGTTTGTGGTACCAGTCGTCGCGGGTTCGAATCCCGTCATCCACCCATTGTTAAGTATTCACAAACACATAACACTTTCAATTATCTTTAAGCTTTCGTAAACACAACCAGGGATTCGAACGCTCGATTCGCTAGTCGATTTCAAGCTCCGACCAAGGAGCGAGAAATTGACACGAAGGCAGGAAGCCTGAGTAAGCGAGTCGAGACGGCTGAAGGACTTGAGGAGCTAGATGGCTTAGGTCATCGCAGCGACGAAGAGATGGAAACCAACAAACGAAGTGTAGTTGGTTTGGGGGGAGGGAGTGCAGGATGCACGACCCTCCTGAGGGAATCCGAACATCCGTCCCATTGTTTAGCATTCACAAACACATAACACTTTCAATTATCTTTAAGCTTTCGTAAAAACAATCAGGGATTCGAACGATGGGCTCATTGGCACCTTTGCTCCGTCCAGTGGCCAACTCGTAATGTCCACCCAGCATCCAGCACCATTCTCCCATTAAAATAGAAGTAAATTTAATAATACATTTAACAAAGATAATGGTGCTGGAGCTGGTGCTGGGCCAAAGCCGTCGCAAAGGCACCACTTCGCTCGAGTTATGAGTCTATTGTGAAATGGGGATATGTTAGTCGAATATCATAATAAAGCAAATTGGAAATTAATTGAGTAAGCGAGTCGAGACGGCTGAAGGACTTGAGGAGCTAGATGGCTTACGTCATCGCAGCGACGAAGAGAGGGAAACTAACTGCTATGAGACCTCATCCTCCCGACTCGCTTCGCGACAGGTCTGTGCGGTGAGGCCTCTTCGCTCGGGTTGTGACTTTGTCATGAAATTAAGGCATACTAATCGAATATTATAATATAGTAAATAAATTTACAATTCATACAAAATCCTTTGTGAACTTTGTGTGGACTTCGGGACCTTTGTGGTAAAATATTCTAAGTTGCGTTCAGTTGCCAGTTCGGAATGTCCACCCTGCATCCAGCACCATTCTCCCATTAAAATAGAAGTAAATTTAATAATACATTTAACAAAGATAATGGTGCTGGAGCTGGTGCTGGGCCAAAGCCGTCGCAAAGGCACCACTTCGCTCGGGTTGTGAAGATGTCGTGAAATTTATGTTAACGTAATTTTAGAAGTGAAATTGGTAGGGTATCCAGAAGGAATGGAAGTGGACAATTGCTCAATATAAAATCAAATTTTTGATAACTTATATTAGAGTAGATCTGGACTTTTAAAACCGAACAACTAGCCATTTGCGAACAGTTTATTCCATACAAATATTTTTTGATTAGTTAATAAAAAATAAAATGGATTTACAATTGTATAGTTCATTGCAAATTTAGTTAGGTAAGCTAAAGAAAAGTTCATGATTATGAAAATTGTTGGACGATGTCATGAATCAATCTATGGGCTTACTTCCAGTATTAATCCTAAACTTCGTATCAACTCGCATGAAATAAGAAATTTTCTTAAAAATTCGGCAGGATTTCTATATGTTTTTATACTATCATTTTTCTTTACTTTTTATTGCATCAAGACCGATTTTAAAAATCTTTGTGATCCAAATTCAGGAACGTATGCAAGTGCAATTCTCATTAGACTTGCCCTCGGAATCAATAGCCCACCTTGTGTCGTAGGTCAGAGCTCAGCTAGTCCTAGCGTAATAGCGGAAGATAAAGAAATCACTTCCTATTCGATACCTTCTTTGGGTTTAACGGGAATTATTTCTGGTAATCAGATCAGCCTTTCATCGGATACATTAACTGGTTTGACTCCTCTTGTTGCAAATTTTGAAACGACAGGAATCTCAGACTCGGTTTCTGGAGTTGAACAAACAAGTGGCGTATCAGTAAACTCCTACAGTAGTAACTTAATCTATAAAGTAACAGCCGCAAATGGAACATCTCAAGAATATACAGTAACTCTTACTGCTCCTCGTATCTATGGAGGAAGTTCGTTGAGAATTTGGTTAAAATCTGATTCTCTTGCGCTCAATGATGGTGACCCAGTTGCGACATGGAATGATTTGAGTGGTTTTGGAAATTCATTGCCACAGTCTATAGTATCAGCAAGACCAACTTATAGAACAAATCAAATCAATAACCTACCTTCCATTCAATTCAGACAAGCAAATTCAGAAAGATTGGAATTAATTACCAGTGGAACAGGTCTGTATGTAACAAATAGCGGAACTTTTTTTGTTGTTATGAAATGGATATTAACTAATGGAATTGGGAGTTCTATATTCAATATTCATGGTACAGATGGACGAGAAATGGTGCTAACTCATCCGAATGGAATCTACCAACAATGCAGAAACAATTTAGGATGCTACAATATTTCGGGAGAACCAATTCCACAGAATGAATACATAGCTATCGGTAGCGTTCAAATACTTACAACAAGTAATAGTGAATTCTGGAATGGGGACTTCAAAGGGAACGTGACTGTAGGATTGTATGATTTTTCAGGTGGACAAGATGTAGGCAACGCCTTTATATCAAATGGTCTTCTAGATGCAGATATTGCTGAGTTACTATATTTCAATACAAACCTATCTCAAAATGAAATTGATAAAGTATTTTGCTATTTACGTCTCAAATACAAATTAACATCTATTAATCAAAGTTGCGGATTGTAAGAATCTATTTTCTATCCGATTGATATGCGAATGAAAACTTTCCTATAAGTTAAAAAAATTTGATCAATTGTGGAAGTTTTCTTTTTTCTAGGTCTGAATTGTTAATGGCTTTTACCTTTAAATATTAGCGCAACTTGATCCGATTGTTGCTATAATCTGAACTTTTATTTTATCGAATGGTATACTTCGTTCGCTTCTACATATATTTCAATAATCATATGATTTAATAAATCTATGATATCTGAGTAATTCTCTTAAAAGTATCCATTGACTTTGATTTGTGTTATGTCTATACTAGACAATACCTTATTTAAGCGAGAGGAACTTTATGGAAAATAATTCTAAACCTTCAACAGCTGGCAAATGCCCAGTCATGCATGGCGGGAATACTACGACTGAGAAATCGAATACAGATTGGTGGCCAAAAGCCCTAAATCTAGATATACTTCATCAACACGATACTAAGTCGAACCCTCTTGGGGAAAAATTCAATTACGCTGATGAGTTCAAAAAATTAGATCTATCGGCAGTAAAGAAAGATCTGATAGCACTTATGACGGATAGCAAAGATTGGTGGCCAGCCGACTGGGGTCACTATGGCGGACTTATGATTAGAATGGCATGGCATGCTGCAGGAACCTACCGTATTGCAGACGGTCGCGGCGGTGCTGGTACTGGCAATCAACGTTTTGCTCCTCTGAATAGCTGGCCGGACAATGTGAACTTAGATAAAGCTCGTCGTTTATTATGGCCTATAAAAAAGAAATATGGAAATAAATTATCCTGGGCAGACTTAATCGTGTTAGCTGGTAATATGGCATATGAATCTATGGGTCTTAAAACTTATGGATTTGCCGGTGGACGTGAAGACATTTGGCATCCAGAAAAAGATATCTACTGGGGTTCGGAGTCAGAATGGCTTGGCAATAAAGATCGTTATGAAAGCGGTGATAAACGCGAATCACTTGAAAATCCATTAGCTGCAGTTCAGATGGGACTAATCTATGTTAATCCTGAAGGAGTAGGTGGTAAACCAGATCCTCTAAGAACTGCGCAAGATGTAAGGATTACTTTTGCAAGAATGGCAATGAATGATGAGGAGACGGTGGCTCTGACAGCTGGTGGGCATACTGTCGGCAAGGCACATGGCAATGGCAAAGCGGATTCTCTCGGAGGTGATCCGGAGTCTTCTTCAGTCGAAGAACAAGGATTAGGTTGGAATAATAAATCTGGAAAAGGTATTGGACGCAATACAGTCACAAGCGGACTAGAAGGTGCTTGGACAACACACCCAACCAAATGGGATAACGGATACTTTACCCTCTTATTCAAGTATGAGTGGGAACTTAAGAAGAGTCCTGCTGGAGCTTGGCAGTGGGAGCCGATCAATATTGAAGAGGAAGATAAGCCAGTTGACGTTGAGGATCCGTCCATTCGCTACAATCCCATTATGACTGATGCGGATATGGCAATGATAAAGGATCCAGTTTATAGAAAAATTTCAGAAAAATTTTACAAAAATCCTGATTATTTCTCTGAAGTATTTGCAAAGGCTTGGTTTAAATTGACTCATCGAGACATGGGTCCGATAACTCGTTATCTAGGTTCCGATGTTCCAAAAGAGGAACTGATTTGGCAAGATCCCATTCCAAAATCAGAAATCACTGTGAGCGAATCCGAAATTGCTGATATAAAAAGCCAGATCCTCAATAGCGGATTGACTATATCCGAACTTGTTTCTACAGCCTGGGACAGTGCTCGTACATTTCGTGGTTCTGACTATCGCGGAGGCGCAAATGGTGGAAGAATTCGCCTAACACCGCAGAAAGATTGGCACGGGAATGAGCCTTCAAGATTGAGTAAAGTTTTGAATAAATTGGAAAGTATTCGATCGAACCTCAAGAAAAAAATTAGTATGGCAGATATGATTGTTCTTGGTGGATCTGCGGCAATAGAAAAGGCAGCTAACGAGGCAGGTGTAAAAATTTCTGTTCCTTTTCTACCTGGACGTGGTGATGCAAGTCAAGAACAAACGGATGCAGAATCTTTTGCTGTTCTTGAACCTATTCATGATGGCTATCGAAACTATCTACAAAAGGATTATTCTGTTTCGCCAGAAGAGTTGATGCTTGATCGAACACAATTGATGGGGCTCACCGCTCATGAGATGACTGTGTTAGTTGGCGGAATGCGTGTTTTGGGCACAAATTTCGGTGAAACAAAACATGGAGTTTTCACGGATAAAGTCGGTACACTCAGTAATGATTTTTTTGTGACTCTCACTGATATGAATTATTCCTGGAAGCCAGCTGGAAATAATCTCTACGAAATCATTGATCGTAAATCGGGAACAGTAAAATATACTGCAACTCGAATTGATTTGGTTTTCGGATCCAATTCAATACTACGATCTTATGTAGAGGTCTATGCTCAAGATGATGCAAAGGAAAAGTTTGTGAATGATTTTGTCAACGCTTGGAATAAGATTATGAATGCGGATCGATTTGATCTAAAATAGAAACGATATTTCTCGCATATTCAGAATTCCAAACTAACAACCTGGATTGATAATGTTCAAATCAATCCAGGTTTAAATATTAATTATGGCTAAACCCATGCTCATTCTTTTTGATTTCAACTGAAAGGAGACATTTACTTAGGGATGCAAAATAGAATCTATAGATAAGTCCTTCCTGGAATAAATTGGGATTGTAGCTTTCAATATGTCGCAAATTGATTCCATGGACTTTCAAATAAGGCACTTTGGATTTATCGTTAGTTTTACCATATTCAATATTTTGAATCATTGATTCTTTGATTTCAACTTTTTCATATTTCTCAATTCCTTCTAGATTTCTCATCAATCGAAACATGGCGACAATCATCACAGAATTTAGAATGAAGGATCCTACTCCCAAATACGGAAGGATTGATTCTGGGAAAAGATTCCCGTTTTTCATAATAAGGCTTTCATTATAAAAAAAGGCATGCAAATAAAAATAAGTCATCCAGGTAAAAAAAACCACTAGAAGAACTGATATAAAAAGAAGAATTCTCTCGATCGCTTTCAATTTTTTCTTTTGTCTTTTAGTAATGAGATATTGCTGATTCGCGATTAAGTCATCCTCTGTAAAGTCAAATGCTGTCATAAATGTATTCATAGTTTATATGTGATTTCTACACTAGCCCCGCACTTAAGGACGGCGCTAGTGTAATTTGTAAATCATTTCTCACAAATACTCAAAAAATACAAGTATTTCTCGTTTCAGTAAATTATATGTTCGGATCCAAATGGCCATATTCCCCTAAATTTCAAACATATTTATGTAAAAAAGTATTGATTTTATTTATCAACAGTATAATTGTTGTTAAAATATCAACATATAAGAAGGTTATATGAAGTTTATAAATATTCTCGTTTTTCTAATGGTTTCTCATCTAACTCTAAATTGCTTAAACGATTTAGCAGGTGGAGAGTCAGATTCATGCAAGGACGCTAAGAATATAGCGATACTTTGTCGATTGGAAGCGACTAGAATTAATAATGAATGTTTAGCGAATTCCGAAACTCCACAGCTTGCAAGTCTTGAATGTTCTCCTCAAAGAGTCGGGTATGAAGCTCTATGCACATCGATAGAGGAGAATGCGTGCGATTGACCACTTAAAAAAATTAGGAAAAGGTAGTCCCCGATTATGCAGTGATACCAGTTTTGAAAAATCACATTCGTTTTATTTCAAATGGGTCGCCCTAGCTCAAGACTACAGATTTAGGATAAATTCTTCTCGGACAAAAACACCGCAGATTAGCTTTTTTTAAGCTGACAAATAAATTATTTCTTCAATACAATGATCCATTGGTTATTCAGAGAGTCAATCTAGAGCTCAAATGTAACCACTGGAAACTGTTCGATGATTTTTATCGATTCTTAGTTTCCATATTGATATCTAAGTTAAGCTTAAGGGAGTTCTCAATTGCAAATGCAAAATTATATAATTGGTTTTTTTATTTTATTAAGCACATCAACTTGTTACCTCCATCATGCGAATATTCAAGGAGACGCATACGGAGCCAAATCTCTAATCTTCGGAAAGGGAGAATTATTCAATGGAACATTACCAGTGCGAGTTGAATTTGATTCTAGTGAGAAAGCATTTGTAAAAGAATATTTAAAACGTAAAGGTCAGAATATCGAAGTCTCTGACAATACGATCGAAAGTTATTTCTCAGAAGAAATTGTAGCAAAGTTTCGAAATAGTCAATACTTCACCCATAACTCATCCGCAAATATGAAGATTCGTGTTGTCTCTTCACTTGAAGAAGTTAAAAGTCCAGTGATCAGTTTGGTTGCAGCAATTGGAACTTTAGGAATTTTTCCTGCTATAAAGAGAACCTATGGAAGAGTGCAGTTTGAACTGTATGATTCTTCAAAGAACAAAAGTATTCGTACATTCAAATATCCGATTCAACACCGAGAGTTTTTGGGAACTAGTACTATCATTCTTGGTTCAATTCTTCCATTATTGAGTGATCGTTTCGATCATTCAACCAACGAGAAGAATTTTGCAATTATGCGCGTAGCTTTCCAACAATTTGAAAATGATTTAATGGCTGAATTGAATCAAGATAAAGCTCTCGTTAAAAATTTTACAGCGGATACAAATAAGGTATATGCTCTGCTTCCTTTTTCTAAAAAAGCTAATTCTAGTCGTTCATTCGAAGATCAACTCCATTCTGCATTAGAGTCACAATTTGTAAAATCTGGATTGAATATGGTGGAAAGAAAAAAATTGGATGCTCTCCTCAATGAAATAAAATTTGCAAATACAGGACTGACTGCCTCGAACCGAATAGCATTTGGAAAGTTGACCAATGCAGATCGATTGATATTAGTTGAAGACTTGGTTTTTCAAAAGCCTGGTACAACCAAGACGACGGAAATTTTTTATTCAATCCGATGTGTGGATATTGAAACCGGGAAAATTTTGTGGTCCAAGCGATCAAATTATATTAGCGCGGAATCCCAGTCAATGGATTGGCATATTGGTCTATCGGCAAGGGATACTCTTTATAAATTGCAAACCAGTGGCGATATATGAAATATCTTGTTGTTTTTTGTAAAAAGAAAACATTTTTTCCAATAGTATTTGGTTTGGTTTTTTGCCAATGGAATTGCTTTATGCATTACACAGCGCAAATCCCACCAAGCAAAGAATACCAACAAGACAGAGTTGATTTGGGTCGAATTCAACTTCCTGTTAAATTGAAGTTGGATCGATCAAGTATTCCGAAAACTATTCCAGTGCGTGTAAAGACTACTAAAAATGGGCAAATCGAGATAAGCGTTTTTAATGAATATAGTAAAGAAAATGAATATATTATAGAAAACTATTATTCAGAAGAGATACTATCGAAATTTCAAATGAGCGAATTATTTGTAAGTAATCCAGATGCGAATATACTAATTTTAATAAAACCACTTCCAGAGAATATTGAATATTTTCCGGATCAACTTTTATCATATTTTACAGTTTCCATCATACCTTATGAAAAAATGTCCTCTGGACATATTCAGTTTCAAGTTTTTGATCTCAATAAAAATGAAATACTTAAAGAATACAATTATGATTTGCATCATACGGTATATGAAGGTATTTCCAATTTTTTTCTATCTCCTTTCCTTCCTTTATTCTCTGACTATATTGATCATTCGACTAACGAGCGCAGTTTTAGTGTAATGCGGAGAGCCTTCCAAGCTTTCTCGCGAGATTTTAGGATCGATCTGAATCGCGATTCGCAGTTTCGAGAGAGATTTTTCATTTCTGATTCGCCTAGATATTCACTAGTGATTGATTCCAATAAAATTGATAATTCGAATGAGACTTCTCTAAACAAAAAGTATGAATCTCAATTTATAACTGCTTTGGAATCAGCTTTGCTTTCAAAAGGATTTTCGATCTTCGAAACCGATGAAGAAAAAATTACGGCAATTGAAATCGATCGTACAATAAAGATTCAAAATTTTAATTATAAGGAAGTTGGATCTAGAAATTCAGGTTACAAATCAATAAAGTATATGGCGATCTGCGAAGATGTAAAAACAGGCAAAATTTATTGGAATCAAACAGTAGAATATAAGATTCGGAATAGAATTCCAAAAGATGGATCAAATGTCCAAGTTAATTTTCATACTCCAGGAGTTAAAAATATTCAGGCCGAGTATGATATCATTCAGCAATCGGTTAGCAAACTTTTTCACCAGCTTATTCGCGATGGAATAATTTAGATACTTAGATAGGAGAAAAAGTTTCTAGTATTTATATATATTCTTATTCCTATTAATATATTCATATAGAGAATTATTGTATCTTGGATGGAATTCCCCGTCACCAACCGAATCTAAACTTGAATTAGAATTCTTGCAGGAAGAATGACAGAGCTTGTATCTAGGATCTGTTTGATAACGTTCAAAACCAGTATGATCCACAATTTTACTATTTCCAGTATTTGATCCGTGACCTGTAGCAACTGCCGCAATTAAACCGGCAAAGCTAACAGCAGATAAAAAATTCTGAAGTCTATCTGATTTTTTGTAGCAGCTTTGCATGCAAGAATTGAATACTAGAGATTCTTTAGATTCAGTCGCAAATATAGAGAATGGAAATAAAGTGCAGATTAAAAATATTACCAAATATTTAGATTTCATAAAGGAAATATAAATATTTATCTAGAAAAAGCAAGTTTTTTAATTTTGAAATTCTGTGACCATGGACTTCAGTTTAAGAACCATTTACAAAATCCCCAGTAATAAATTCTAAATATTATAGAAAGCGCTGGGGATTTTATGAAACTGAAAGGACTAGGCTGCTTT
The DNA here is from genome assembly GCF_028462125.1 of Leptospira sp. GIMC2001. Classification (NCBI taxonomy): domain Bacteria; kingdom Pseudomonadati; phylum Spirochaetota; class Leptospiria; order Leptospirales; family Leptospiraceae; genus Leptospira; species Leptospira sp. GIMC2001. The sequence continues at coordinate 983,251 of NZ_CP115468.1, forward strand.
ACGTTCTGATTTAGCTGTGTAGTCGAATCGAACTTGTTGCGCAGAAATTTTAACCTTCGATCTACTAGTTCCATCTGGACTTTTCCAGCGATCTTGTTTTAAAAGTCCAATTATAGTTACTTTACTTCCTTTCTTAAGATATTCTCCACAATTCTCTGCAAGCTTATCCCATGTCTCCACTTCGAAAAATGAAACTTCTTGCTCTCCATCATGATCTTGTTTGGTCGAGTGATTAACAGCTATTGTAAAGCTTGTTACATTTTTGCCAGTGCTTGTCTTCTTTGTTTCTGGATCGGAAGTTAGATTTCCATCTGCGAATATATACGCTAAGTTATTACCTTTCATGCTTGAACTCCTTTGTTGTGCATACTCAAAAGATTTCTAGATGCTCTAAGAATATGAGAATACTTAAGAAAAAATTCTATAACATTTAAAAAAAATTTAAAAGGAGAATCGCAAACATTCGTCGATACTGAAACTGTAAGGATTTATATGTTAAATATCGATTATTCAAGAAGACTAAAGACTACTGGAATGTATACCCAAGCGAGTCCTGCAGTTGCGCCTCAGCAATCCATTCTGCCAAAGGGTCGTTCTCCTTTTCCACTTTTTATTGGAGCGATTTTACTCTTCACTGGTGGGATGGTAACGGGACTTCACCTCAATCAGACCGAACAGAATTTTCAAAAAACAGGCGAGGAATCCATTTCCCTTAGAAATACTTCTCCCGACAAAAAAATCATAAGTGAAGAAAAACAGAATTCTAGTATGGGAAAAATCATCACGGATACATCTGAATCTAGAATATCTAGTGAAGAATCTAAAGCAGTTCTCAGCGATTCATCCGTTTCCGAAAAAAAGCAAGATCCTAGCATTACAGAAAATTCTTACTATCCGAAAAATCTAAAATTTCCCCCGAAAATGGATCAAATCAACTATTTGATCCAAATTGGTGCTTATGAACCCGCTGAATCCGCTAGAGTTGGCAAATTAATCTTAAAAGAAGCTCCACAGTTCCAAGGACGGTTGTTTCGTACTTCCACAGGCAAGCTATTCGCGGGCTATTTTTACAAGCAAGATGAAGCAAAAGATGCTCTGAAAGCATTGCGAGCGTTCGAAAAAGATGATTTTACGGATGCTGATCTCAAGACTGTTCGATTCTGACACATTAATTACACAATCTGCCTGAAAAATACAGAGTTTTTTATAAAAAGGAGCTTGACACCGTTATCTTGCTCCTTCAATCTCAGCTTAGAGTTTTAACGGAAGTTATCATACTTAATTGGCCGCCAAGAAGAAAATAAAAGCAGTTACCACTTTCAAAGTAGGAGACTACGTGGTTTATCCAATCCATGGGGTTGGGGAAGTCACGGAAGTTACTAAGAAAAGTATCCTCGGTAAAAAACGGGATTGTTATACTATGGAAATCCATGGTACGAAGATGAAGGTTATGATTCCAGTGGAGAATGCAGATATAGTCGGCATTCGGTCCATCATTGACAAAAAAGATGTCAAGAAAGTCCTGAATCTTCTGAAGAAAGATGAAGTAGACACCGAGGAAGATTGGAAACTCCGCTACCAGAACAACTTGAATAAGATCAAGTCAGGTTCTATTTACGAAGTAGCGGATGTATGTAGGAACCTATTCAAGAGGGCATTTGGCAAGGAACTCTCCATCATGGAGAGAAAACTTTACGAGAGTGCTTATAACCTTGTGAAAATGGAAATTTCTCTAAGCAAGGGGGTTCCGACGGAAGAAGCTGGCAATATTGTCTCTGATGTATTGGCTAGTTCTCTGGGCGAGATTCCTCAGCTACCTCCTGGCGATGACGAAGTAGATATTTAACCGTTATCTCTCAATATTTATTTGAGGGTAACATAATGAAGCATGCCTTAAATGTGCTCGCCTCTATTTTGGCGGGACTTGCCTCTTCTTATTTCATTTTTTCTGATACAAATGATGTAGTATTCAGCGTCGCAGGAGGCACTATCGCCTTCGTTGTTTTTCTTGTCGTCTTCTATGGCGAAAAGAAATTATTTCCAGAATGGAAGGGTGATCTACTTTTCTGCATCGGTGTCGGTGCATTGGTCGGGGTCATACTTTCCTTTTTGGTTGTAAAGCTCTTTGTAACCGATGGATCTCGTGGAATTCCGGTCCTAGTAACCTTAATTCTTGGACTTCTTGGGAGCCGTGCTGGAGTTGCTTTCTACAAACATCCTGGGCTTGCGATTTTTGGTGGTGGAGCTAAGGATCTAACTTTTGCTGAAGGTGCAATCGAAGACGTTCGGGACAAAATTTTGGACACATCCGTTGTTATCGATGGTCGTATCTTGGATATTGCAGATACACACTTCATTGATGGACCTCTGATTCTTCCCAACTTCGTTCTTCGTGAGATTCAGCTTATCAGTGATTCTTCCGATCCAATCAAACGAGCTCGCGGTCGACGTGGTCTGGATATGTTGAACAAGCTACAGAGAAAAGGTTCGATTGAAGTAAAAATTACTTACGCAGACTATTCTGACACAAGAGAAGTAGACGCAAAACTCATCAAGCTTGCAATTGATACTGGTGGCAAAATTGTAACCAACGATTTCAACTTGAATAAAGTTGCTGAGCTCCAAGGCGTCAAAGTTTTAAATCTAAACAACCTTGCTAATGCATTGAAACCAGTCGTTCTTCCTGGCGAAGAATTGAATATCAGCGTTATCAAAGAAGGTAAAGACGAGAACCAAGGTATTGGTTACTTAGAAGATGGAACCATGGTCGTAATCGAAAATGGCGGATATTTGGTTGGTAAGGAAGTAAAAGTTGTAGTAACTTCGATTATCCAAACCAATGCAGGAAAAATGATATTTACCAAGGTGAACAAGTAAAAAACCCTGTAAGGGATGAACTGGAAATCTTGGATCTTCCCAATAACTTCTGCCCTATGGGTAGGAGTTTTTTCAAATTACGCATTTGCCCCCTTTAGCAATGCAATCCTTGTATGGCTTGCACCCTGGGGGCTTTTCTATTTAGAGAGCCGCTACCGTGGCCAATGGAAGAAGCTCTTCTGGGCAGGATGCCTGGTCGCAATTGTTTTCTATTCCTTCTCTTTCAATTGGATCATTTATATGACGGTCGTCTTTGGCGGCTTTCCCATGTTTCTCGCTTTACCGATCTTTTTTATTTCAGCAATCATTCTCAATCTTTGGTTTCCATTTTTCTTGATGTTGTTTTCTTTTCTTATCATCAAGGTAAAAAAAGAATTCGCTTGGGTTGCAGGATTTGTCTGTCTACTGGGAGAATTTGTCACACCACAAGTCTTTCCTTGGTATTGGGGAAGCATAGTGGCCGGACATGAAACTCTCGCTCAAACAGCGGAGATCATGTCGATCTATGGTCTCAGCTTTTTATTGTTTGTTGTCTCATATACTATGTATTCCTGGTGGGGTCGAGATATTCTTTTATCTCCTGCGAGGTGGAAAAGAATTCCGCAGCGGTTTCGACTATTGCAAAAGTTATATCTTCCTATAGCACTATTTATCATTTTCTATGTCGTAGGATTCTCGTTATACGTTAAATGGAATAATGTAGTGCCATCTCGTTACGTAGATACTTTGGTTATTCAACCCAATGCTCCCTTAGAGTTTCGTGATGGAAGAAGTGTTGCCGAGACAATCAACGATCTTATGAAACGAATTGATGAATTGGCTGTTCAAGGCAAAGCATCCAGTCCAGATCCAGTTGACTTGATTGTTCTGCCAGAATCAGGAGTTCCATTTTTCTCAGCTCACAAACATTCGGCGACAATCAGTCCGCCCATGTATTGGGATCGGTACGATTCACTTATGTTTCTTCTTGCCAATCGATTGCAATCCAATATTTTCTTCAATGAATTGGATGCATCATTCAAAGACAATATTCGAACCAGAGCCAATCGAAGACTTTACAATAGCTCTACTCTCTATGATCCAAATGGGGAACGGAAGAAATCCTATCAGAAAGTTTTTCTCCTGATCTTTGGTGAATACATGCCTTTTGATTGGATGTATGCACTCAGTCCGCAGACAGGACGTTTTGAGCCAGGCAAAAGTCTTGAGCTAATTCCCTATTATTCGAAAGAAAGAAAATTAGATAGCGAACTTCCTAAACCTATCAGCTATGAAGATACCTTAAATATTGGTAAGCCTGACGTGGAAAATTATTATAGTGAATTGAAAACTCCTACGACAGAAGTTGGTAAATTTCTTCCTTTGATTTGTTATGAAGTGATTGTTCCAGAATTTGTCCGGACTTTTCGGGATTCTGGGAATCCAGACTTTTTTGTAAATGTAACTAACGATAAATGGTACGGAGTGTCCGCCGAGACTTTTCAACACGGTGATCTTGCAAGAATTCGTTCAATAGAATGGCGCAAATGGATGGTTCGTTCAACGAATTCTGGTTCGTCTTTCTTTGTGGATCATCTGGGTAGAATTGTTGATAACGAATTCTCGGCTCAAGAAGCATCATTATTTATGCGAAAGAAAGTGGGTGTTGTCGATTCAGAACAAACCTTCTATGTCAAATATGGAAATCTACTTTCTTGGATGATCTTACTCGGTCTAAGTATTAGGTATGGATTTATCTATTGGAAAAAGAGGAAGTAAGTTTTGAATTTTTCTTTTCGAAGTCTAATGGACAAATTTCTTTTCTATCGCACAAGAATTGTTCTCGCAGCATACTTCTCTGTAGTTGCGCATATTAGCTTTATTGTATATGCTTCGAATTCTAGTCCTGATTTGAATGGGCAATATATCTGCGCGCCATTATGGATGTATCCAACACAGCCAGAGGGAATTACGGAAGAGTATACTTTCAAAATGGAATTTAGTGATGAGCAAGGTGATGGCGAAGGAAGCATTGAATTCAGTATGGATGGAGAAGACGGAGACTCAGGGAATCCGGGAGAGTTCGGAGAAATGCCAACGAATCCTGAATTCGACAAGTCAAAGTTTGGTGAAGGGCAGTGGAAAGATCTTGTAGAGAAATTAGAAGAATCCAGTAATCTACGAAAGAATTTCAAAAATAGTTATGATAATATTGTAAAGGATGGATCGGTTCCGGATTCCTATATCTATAGAAATAGAGAATACGAAGATATAACAGTGAAGGAAGTTTTTCCAACGATTCACAATATCGACAAACCCTTCGAAGAAGAAATTAGACAAGCACCCGCCGATCTTGTCACTCACCAAGAAAGAAACAAAATCATTGATCTCTATCGCAATAAAACGGACGAAGGCGATGTAATTCAAATCAACGTTGAATCCGACGGCGAGAAAACCAATAAGTCCGTCCTAGAAATGCCCAAGCAAGATCGGATGACTTATCTCGATCAGTCCATAACGAAGAAAAAAGAAATTCAAATGAAAGAATTTATTTCTCGATTTATGAATTATGACCCCGATAAAGGAGATCTACCTAATTTTGTTCGAGATTTGTATTACGAAAACTTGCAGAGATTAGCGTATCCTTTTAGTTCTGATCCTACTTACTTCTCCATTGATTATTTCCAAGAAAATCTGAATAAAGAAGATTTCTTGAAACATTCGCTCGCTTTGTATTCTGAATTCCAAGAAAACAAAGTGGGAACGGAAATTCTATTTACTCTAGAAAATATTTACGACATCCAATCGAGAGCTCTCGCAGAATACTTTAAAAATGCAGCATTACTTTCTAGCTTATCACCTGAACAGAAGAAACAGCTACGAGTCGAAGTAATCAGAAGGGTTTTAGAAAAATACAAACCAATTCTCAAAGAAAAAAATATAAAATCTATGGAGGACGTAAATCGCCTCTATACTCAGAAAAAATTAGAAATCATGGATACGATTCTAAAGAATACTCCGGATAATTATCGCAGATCTGACGCAGTATTCGAAAAGGGAAGGATCCATTGGGAATACAGTCAAACTCTTCCTCCGGAAAAAAGAATCGATCATCAGAATGCAGCAATCCAGCTCTGGAAATCTTTGCGGTTAGGTCAATCCAACAGCGGTGATTTCCTAAACAGTACGGCACTCGAAGATGTGATGGGTGTTTTAAATTCAAGTTCGGTTAACGCATTAGGAATGATCGATTTCAATTCACAGAATCATATTTCGTTTATTCTTAGAAATCGAATCAGCAAACAGTTGAATGAGAAAAAAATCCGCGAAGACAAACTACTTTGGAAGAAGAACGAAGCGAAACAGCTACAAGAAAAGAAGTAGTGTTCTGTAAATGACAACCCACTTTGCAATCTATTGGGATCTAATCAAAGCCTCCATCCAAGCACGGATGGAATATCGTTGGAATTTTTTTATATTTATTGTAACTTTATTATTTTTATACGCCGCTCAGATAATCACAGTTAGTGTAATCGTCAACCGATTCAAAACTATTGGTGGATGGTCACTCGGTGAGGTAGTTTTTTTATACAGTATACTGATCCTTGTCGGAGGCATTGTCTCAAGTGTTTTTACCGGCGTCTTGGAGTTCGGAAGTCTTGTTAGACTTGGGGGTTTTGACAGGTATTTGATTCGTCCAATTTCTCCGTTGGGACAGGTGATATGTATGGGATTTGATGTATCAGGAATTGCCCATCTAAGTCTTGGAACTTTTACATTCATATATGCGAATAAGCTTGTGGATATACATTGGGGAGTGATTAATATCGTCCTTCTTATCTGTTCACTTATTGGGGGTGTGATGATCATGGGCGGAATACGAATTTTGATTGCATCCGTTGCATTTTTCTCAATCAACAATCAATCGCTAGTTCATCTTTTTATTTTCTCAGCACGAGAGTTCTTATTGTATCCAGCGAGCATTTACACTCGGGGTGTGCAATTCTCCTTAAGTTTCCTATTTCCAATTGCATTTGTGAATTTCTATCCGGCAGCTTATTTTCTGAATAAGGATACAGGTTTGCATCCATTATTTGGTTTAGGAACTCTTCCAATTGGAATTGCAGTCTTCTCGATAGCTATGTACTTTTGGCGAAAAGGTATTAAAGCATACGAATCAGCAGGTGGTGCCTAAATACAACTATATTCTTTTTTTGTAATGTAGTGCAATTGCACCAGATGGAAATTTTTCTGATCCAATCAAATCTAGTAGAAGATTGTTTTGCATACTTGTCTGATTGAATAGTTTTGGACCTTGCCCAGCGATTACAGGATGAACGACAAAATAATATTCATCTATCAATTCTTGTTCTGTTAACTGAGACGCTAAACTCAAACTTCCAATGTAAATATCTTTTCCAGGTTGCTTTTTTAAACTCAATACTTCATCTACCAGATTATTTTGTGCAAGTACTGAGTTAGATTCATTTATTTTTTGCAATGATCTTGAGAAAAGAATTTTGTGAACGGAGTCAAATGTTTTTGCGAACTCATTAGATGAAGCATCTTCATTCTGATTTTTTGCAATTTCAGGCCAATAGGGAATCATGAGTTGGAAAGTGATTCGTCCATAAAGAATGCAGCCTGCCGAGCTAAGTAGTTTTGTAAAGAAATTATGAACAGATTCATCCGGTAGCATATTTTCATGTCCATAGAATCCGTCCGCTGTACAATTGATTGCAAAAATAACTTTTCTCATGGTTAAAAACCTCGGAGAATAAAAACTGAGTGAATGTTCATATCTAAATCATAATCCTTAAATGTAAAATTAAGAATAAGAGATTATCGAATTTATGTCTTAAGATTTTCTAAGCCGTTCTCATTGAACTCTGTTGCGTATTTTTCTACAAAGGGAGTTTCTTTTTCTATTCTCTCTTCGATTGCCATCTCAGAAATTGCTGTCTCACCAAAATGACGATAGAAATCTCTATGCGCAAGCCTGTGAATGAGCTCTTCCCAGAAAGTTTCTTCCTCATAGTATTCTAGTATCTCTGTGATCCCACTGCCTTCTTCAAATTCTCGAGTGAGAGTAAGGGCATCAGAATTCTGGTCATGGGTTACTAAATGTCCAAGTCCTACTGTATCTGCTTGGCCGTAGATATATTGAGCGATTTCGCTCATGCGATTCTCACCGGGTTCGGGATTATCGTATTCGCTGAAGCTCATAACCCAATCACCAATGAAAATGAGTTTTAAAAGTGCTTCATATTGTTCGATTGACAGCTCAAGGTTCATACAATCTGATATAACCAGGTACACCACCCTAGATGCAACGCGTTTTTTATCCAGCTGGAACAAAACTGGGAAGGGAGATTTTTAATCTTATTCCTGATTCCGAAATCATACCGTACAATCCTTCCGAATTAACATCTCTTCAATCGGAGAAAATTTCTGTTCTCATTGCCAATACTAGATTAATCATAAATGAAGAAACCATTAATCGATATAAGCATGTCTCCTGTTTTGCAACTGTGAGTTCTGGAACAGATCATGTGGATTGGAATATGCTTCGCAAATACGACCGAAAATTTATGAATTCACCCGGCTGCAATGCTTCATCGGTTGCGGAATACATTGTTGTTGCATTACATAAATTTTATAAAAATATTTCTGATCTTAGGATTGGTTTGATTGGTTATGGACAGGTGGGTAAAGTCTTAGGCAAAATCTTAGACAGCCACGGTTTAGTATGGAAATTTTATGATCCATTTATTTCGTCCAGTAAGAATTGGAACGAAGTCTGGAAGAGCGATGTTGTCAGTTGCCATGTCCCACTCACATGGGATGGTAGATATCCAACTTTTGGTTTTATCGGTGAAGGCGAGATATCAAATTTACAATCCAACTCTATGTTTATCAATACATCACGCGGTGAGATCCTTACTCAGAGTGGTGTACAATCCTTGATTCGACGTGAAGATATAAATCTTGTATTAGATGTATTTGACCCAGAACCACCTAATGAAGATTTGATTGGTAAACTAATTACAAGGAAAAACTCAATCTATACTCCTCATATAGCAGGATATAGTCAGATCGGACGCATACTTGGCATCTATAGACTTGCTTGCCGATTAGCCGAGAGAGTTGGTCGAAAGTATCCTAAGCCTATAGATAGCTTCTTACAAAAAAATCTGGATTTCAAAACAGAAACTTTTTTAGACTTTGAATCCGATCAACTGAAATCCGCATTTATTACTGGAAATAATCAGTATTTCGAAGAACGCAGAGGCAATTATCCTTTGCGAGAAGATATAGGAGTTTATTCGGACAATTCGTATTTATATAATGGGTCAACAATTGATTTATGATCCATATAAATGATTTCATGCATGATTCCATCTTTTAAGCTATAAACACATCCATGCAATTCAGGAATCTGTTCTCTATTCCATGATTTTTGAATGATTGTTGTTTTCGAAAGATTCAATATCTGTTCTTTTACATTCCATTCTGTTAGACGATCTAATTTTTCTTGGTGTGGGAGTAGATCCAATTCTGCGCTATGCTTCGTATAGACATCTTTGATGTTTCTAAGCCATTTATTGATTAGACCGAGATCTTTTGTATCGAGTGCAGCTTGCACACCTCCGCATTGATAGTGACCGCAGACAATTATGTTTTTGACTTTGAGGATTTCTACCGCGTATTGAAGAACAGATAGTAGATTGAGATCTGTATGCACAACAAGGTTTGCAATATTTCTATGAACAAAAATATCTCCGGGATTTGTATTGGTAATTTCGTTTACAGCAACACGACTGTCTGAGCATCCAATCCATAAGAATTCTGGTTTCTGAAGTTGAGTCATACGTCCAAAAAATTCGGGATCTTTCTTTTTCTTTTCTTCTGACCAAGCCTTATTCTCTAGAAGTATTTTTTCGAATGAGTTCATTGTGTATATCCTTACAGTTTATTTTAAAATTTCAATTTAGATTATTTTATCAATTGAATACTTTATGCATTGTATATTATTGAAAAAAATCAATTCTCAGTTCTTTCTAAAAATTTCATATCTGGCATTATGAATTTTATATACTTCAACGTCAATGTTTCGGTCTATACAAGAATCCAGAAAATCTTCCAGAGTCTCTAACACATCATTGTCAATAAATTCTGCCCGAGACCCATCAAGGAGCACACTTGCACCATCAGGGATATCCAGAATTTTCTGTTTTAGTTCAGGCTTATTGATAAAGAAAGCATCTCGATTGAGTCGGAGTAAATAGTTTTCATTATGTTTAGTTAGGGTGATAACCTCTTTATAGTTGCCTTTTAGAACAAAAATGAGTCCAATCGCAGTTCCTATAAAAATTCCGATCAAAAGATCTGTAAACAGTATGGCAATAATTGTGAATAAAAATGGTATAAACTGATTCTGACCTTTTTTATAGATCTCTATAAAAACGGACGGATTGGTTAATTTGAATCCGATTACAATGAGAATCGCCGCCAACGAAGAAAGTGGAATGAGATTTAATACATTAGCAAAAAAAAGTATAGATAGAAGAAGCAATATACCATGCAAGATACAGGATAATTTCGTTTTTGCGCCAGCAGTGAGATTGGCTGTGCTTCTTACGATAACGGATGTTACTGGGATTCCGCCAAAAATTCCGCATAGAAAATTCCCTATCCCTTGAGCGATTAGTTCCCTATTCGTGGATGTGGATCTTCGTTTTGGATCCATTTTGTCAATTGCTTCAATGGACAGTAAAGATTCAATGGATGCGATAATAGCGATCGTTAAACCAACTCCGTATATTGACAAATTCTTATATGCTGAATAATTGGGGAAAGTGAGATTCTCAAAGAATGTATCGCTCTTGAGTATATCTGGTAAAGTAACCAAGTGATTCTGTGCAAGTGCTAAGTTTGGATTGTAAACCAGAAGGAACTGATTGAATCCGATTCCAGCCAATACTACAATTAAAGCTCCTGGCAGTAAACGAATCCATTCAAATTTACGAATATAACGATTGTCCACTAATATAAGAAAAATCAGTGATGATATAGAAATACATACTGCTATCGGAGATATGGATTGAAAAGAATAGAACAATTCACTAAATGTGTTATGCCCATCAAATTGAAAAAAACTTTCATCTCCTTCAAAATCGAAGTCATATCCTATAGCATGCGGAACTTGTTTTAAGATTAGGATGATACCAATTGCCGCAAGCATTCCACGAATGATTGCATGTGGAAAAAGACTGCTCAAATATCCAGCCTTTAATAAACCTAAGCCTATTTGAAAAATTCCTGCAACAACTACAGCAAGAAGAAAATTCTCATAGCTCCCAAGGGAATCAATTGCTCGAGAGACAATTACTGCAAGTCCTGCAGCAGGACCAGATACTGACAGGTTCGATCCACTCATTATCCCGATTGCAATTCCTGCGATAATGCCAGAAAGAATCCCACTGTATAAAGGAGCACCAGATGCGAGAGCTACCCCTAAACAGATTGGAAGCGCAACAAGAAATACTACAAAAGAGGCAGATACATCAGCTTTAAAATATTTAAAATTCATTGACTATCCGAATTTAGAATGCGATTTTTTGCGATCAATCTGTTATTTTCAGAAATTGAAAATTAACATTTTTTCAAATTGGTCGAAGTATAAACTAAGGATTTCTTATGCAAACTTACTTTCTTTCGATTGCCATTGCTTTCTCTATCCTAATTCCAAGTTATATTTTCTCAGACGAGCCAAGAAAATTAGAATGGAAACTCCAATCAGACGATGTTTTGGAGCTGAATGAGTTTCACAATGTACGGTTTCGAGTGATGGATCGTGAGGTCAATCGGCAAGATAGGAATCGTATCGTTTTGAAAGTAGAAGAATGTTCGGCAGTTTCTTGTCGTTTGGACAGTTTTTTTGATACGTACGTTCGTTATGGAAATACGGAAGGTCCCTTTCGAAAGGACAAAAGTTTTATTTCTAAATTCTTCATTCAAAAAAATGGACTCTACATAGTTCCAGATGAATATGTTATGCCTAATCTAAGATCAGTTCCAGGTTTTCCTGAAAGTCCAGTTTCAACTGGAGATTCTTGGAATATGGCTGCAGAAGAATCCTTTGATTTTATAGGTGGTCGCGTTAAGATTCCTGTAAACGCTGAATACAATATACAAGGTCCAAGGGAATGGAAGTGGAACGAACATTCGGGTCGCGGAGAAAGAATTAACTATAGTTATTCGATTTATCATCAAGAAAAATCCGTTCGAGAAGGAGTGCCAGTTAAAATTTACGGATTTGCTCGAGGGACTGTCTATTTTGATCCAATTCGAGGGGTTCCTCAATACAAAGAAAATAAATTATCTTATACGTTTGTCTATCCTGGTGGAATAGTTCAGGAAGCTAGTTTTCATATCAATGGAGTCTATCAGCATCGCAAGACATTGACCGATCAAGCAAAGGATGATTTTCGCAATCAAATCTCTAATGAGCTAGGAATTCCAAAAGACGATAGCAAGTCTCCATTAAATGTTAGGCGAACTGATGAAGGAATCTCCATTTCTATGGATTCAATCCTTTTTGATCTAGATAGCGCAGATCTGAGAAAGGATGCTCTAGATCAGATTGGAAAAATTGCTGAAGTTCTAAAGAAATATCCCAAAAGAGAAATTCGAATCAGTGGGCATACAGACAATACTGGTGGAAAAGATTACAATCAGAAACTTTCTGAGAATCGAGCCAAGTCAGCATTGAATGCATTGGTTGATAAATTTGGTTTAGACCCAGATCGAATGTCATACGAAGGGCTTGCTGATCGCAAACCAATAGCTTCGAACAAAACAGAAGAAGAAAGAAAGAAGAACCGTCGTGTGGATATAACTATCGTTGTTGAATAGCGATGGTGTCGATTTGATAGAAAACAGAAACTGCATCGCAAAATCTTTAAATCACCAAAACAATGAGTAAATATTCTAATTTTAACGATTAGAATATTTTCATAGAACCTCTGCTTCCATTATATAGAAATTAATAATTGACTGTACTCTTTGTACGCAATAGATATGTAAAATATGTTTATACGATTTGAAAAATTGGTTTATGAAATTACAAAATATTAGTGGCAAGATAATTGCTCTCTTTTTTCTCGTCTCAGCAATCGGTTATGCAATTTTTATTGGGTTGTTGTATATCGACCGAACTAGTGAAATGAAGGATCGCGCAATAGAGAAGTCTCTTGACTATGTTTCTCGTTCGGTTCAAATGTTTATGGTATCAACCATTAAGTTCAATGAAGAATTTGATTCTGCAAATGGTGATGATGCAAAAAACTTGGTAAGACAGGATTGGACTCGAACTATATTCGCAGTTGACGAAGCAATCACTCATGATTTTGGAGTTGATATTCCAAGAGTGAGACTAGTCACAGATCCAAAATTACTTTCTCTTAAACCTCAAGGAACTTCTACTGGAGTCGAAATAAGTTTTGAAGAAGAGGCATTGAAGTCTTTTCTACAAGGATCAAAAAAAGTAGAAGAGTTTAATGATAATTTCTATCGACTGAGCCTTCCTTTGAATGCCAATACACATCCTGGATGTGCTCATTGCCATTTCTACAATCCTGGAACAGATAAGCTATTAGGTAGTATTAACGTTTATATAAATCTAAATAAAGATAAAGAAGCATTGAATGCTGATTTGATGAAGTATGGTCTGTCCTTTCCATTGTTCATTCTTGCAATGGTTTTTATTTTATTTTATGGAATTCAAAAATTACTAATTAAACCAATTAAAAATTTTGTGACAATATCCAAAAATATTTCTGAAGGAGATCTATCTCAAAAATCACAAATGGATTCTGATGATGAGATTGGACAGCTTTCTATCTCGATTGATTCCATGAGAGAATATCTGAATAATTTTGTAACTAAAATCAAAAGTACATCCGCGGATTTACAAATTACATCTGATAATATGAATACTAAGATTGATTCGCTTGCAAATATTTCGCAAAGTCAGGCTGCAGCTTCGGAGGAATCATCGGCTGCAATCGAAGAATTATCATCGACTCAAGAAAATATTTCTGTTCATATCAATGATACTGTTAAGCGAGGAACGGAAATTTCTAAGTCTTTGAATCTTCTGAATGATTCGATTTTTTCTATTCAGTCAGAAATCCAAAATCTGACGGATATTTCCACATTTACGAATGAGCATGCAAGTGTAGGTAAAAAGCAAATCAATGAAGTAAATAATTCCATCCACGATATCGCCTTGAAATCTGCAAAAATCCAAGAATTCACAAGAATTATTAGGGATATATCGGACAAAACCAATTTGCTATCACTGAACGCGGCAATTGAAGCAGCAAGAGCTGGAGAATCAGGAAAAGGTTTTGCTGTTGTTGCAGAAGAAATTTCAAAATTAGCAAATCAAGCTTCTTCAAGTGTGAAGGATATTGATATCAATTCAAAAGATATGGTAGACTCGATTGAAAGTGGAAAGACACAAATCAATCAGCTTCTCAAAATACTGGAAACAATCATTTCAAGCGTAGAACGTATTGAAGGCTCTGTCACGAATGTTATGAATAGCATAACGGATCAGACTAGCAATACAAAGAATATAGTTCAAGGTGTAGATAAATTTCAAAATATGATGGATATCATTGATGGATCTACTCTTGAGCAAAAAAAAGCAATTCAAGAATTCGCCTCAATGGTTAGTAATCTAAGTAATGAATCGCAAACTATGGCAGATACTTCCATAGAAATGAAAGATTTATCAAAAAATATCAATAACCTAGCATTTGAAATCAATGATTTAGTCAAGAAGTTCAAAGTGGGCGAAGTTCAGAGTTGAATTTGGTCATCGTCCCTACATTTAATAGTTCATTAAAAAGCTCACGACTTTCATTTATGAACTTTTGAATAATAGAAATAAAAAGAAAACAAGATTGATGTTGGGGACAATGGTCATATAGATGCATATTAAGTGTTTTTAGATTGACTATTAGTTTACACACTGTATTGTGTAGTTAAGATGGCAACCAATTTAAATATTGATAATGATCTTTTGAATCAAGCTTACTCTATAAGTGGTTTAAAATCCAAAAAAGATACTGTAAATTTAGCATTAAAAGAATTTATAAAAAGATACAAGCAGGATCAATTTCTGAATTTCATCAATAATGTTGAATACGACGAAAACTATAATTATAAAAAAATAAGAGATCGTTAGATTTTGAGAAAATTAAGTCTTTTGGTTGATACTTCGGTTTGGTCTGAAGCACTTCGAAGAAAGAAAAATGATTTTGAGACTTCTGAGACTTTCTTGTATAAATTGATTAAAAATGAAGAAGAAATATTTCTCACAGGATCAATAATTCAAGAAATATTGTCAGGGATAAAAGACGGCAGACTGTTCGATCAGATACAAAATCATTTAAATTATTTTAGCTACTTAGAATTGGATAAGAAGGACTATATTGATTCTGCAAAATTACGGAATGAATTATCAAAAAAAGGCTTATCATTGACTACAATTGATTGTCAAATTGCAACAACGGCAATTAATAGAAATCTATACTTAGCTACTTATGATAACGATTTTGTCGGAATTTCCAAATATAAAGAATTAAATATTTTAAATTTAGAAAATTACCTGAAGATTAAAAAGAAAGCCAACTCATAATGTCTCGGTTGGAGACTCAAATGATGGTCACCAACGGGCTTTGTGGTCTTCAGCCCAGCCTATTACATTTTCGATTTTGTAGTTTTGAGTTTTGGTTCGGATGACTCCGTTGTATCTACCAAAGCACTGGAATACTTCTGAGAAAATTACAATAAAATTGGATAGAGCTCGTCTTACATAGAAGGGTTCGAATTCCAATTCGATGGAATCGGATTCCAATGTTTTCATAATCCATTTGTTTTTGTAATTTTTCTTATCATAGATCCATTGGAGTGGTTCAGTAATCTTTGTTAGGTTTCCATTGATGACATAACCATTTTCGGAGATTCCCGTTCCATCGGTCCATTGCCCGCCCATGTTCAGGCCGATAGTATCAGACCCGGCTCTTGTCGAGAAGCTGCCCCAATTCCAAGAAATGGAATAAGGCCAGACTCCGCGACCGTAATCAGCACAGGCAAAACTGTCTTCCGTTTTGAATTCCAATCGAAAAGGTTTTATTTCACCAATTGTTTGGGTATTATTATTTTGTTTGGATGAATCGTCAATTGGTTCTATTTGAACAAAACCTCGAGCGGGCAGGCAATTTTGCTTAGAAGTATATTGAAACTTGGAATCTGACCATGGAACGACTACATTCAAAGTGTCATGGTTAGGTGGATAAGAAATGATAAATTCTGCATTTAATTTTTTGCCATGAAAATTTTTCCACAACACATTGAGGCGAACTTCGGTGCCTCCTTCAAAATTCTGGAAGTCTACTTTTACATTTGGAGTTTCAAAGCTTGCATTATCAGAAATGGATTGGGGTAAGGATTTACCAAGAGGAAAAGCGATCATTTCGGTTGCTTCTTGAAATATCCCAGTTGAATAATCAAGATAATAGACAAAAGCAAGTCCGGCATAGTCAACGTCGGATATTGTTATCGAAAACATCCCTTCGGGTCCTGTTACGCACCAATAATTCCAAAGCTTTTTTCTAAGGAAATGGTTCTTAAGATTGGGAATAAATAGAGGTTTTCTTGCCCATCCAATCGCTTCTCTGTTGAGGTTTCCATTTGGAGAACAGAGTGAAATAGTTTCCTTTATTTCTAAGGCTTCATATTTATTATTGGGAGTCTTCATTTTGTCTGGTTCTCGAATGGTAAGAATTTGGCAAGTGGAATTGGCTTTACAGCCTGATCGATTCTACAATTGTGGATAAAGACCGAATTTCTAGCTCTTTTCCCCTGCCGGATTTTCCACTTTAGGAATCAAAATGAAATCAACAATCACTTTCCAAGACCTTGGGTTGTCCCAAGAAACCATAGATGCAATTGTAGCTATGGGTTATACAGAACCTTCTCCTATTCAAGCAGTAGCCATCCCTAAATTATTAAAAGGCAGCGACCTAATTGGTCAGGCTCAGACTGGAACCGGAAAAACAGCAGCATTTGGCATACCTCTTCTCGAAATGTTAAAAGCAGGCGACAATTCTCTACAAGGTTTGGTGTTATGCCCAACTAGAGAGCTTGCATTGCAAGTAAGTCGTGAACTTCAAAAACTTGCAGGGCTTCGTAAAAATGTTCGTATCCTTGCAGTATTTGGCGGAGACTCAATCCAAAAACAAATCAAATCTGTTCGTGATGGCGTGCAAATCATAGTAGGAACTCCAGGACGTATGCTGGATCTCATGAATCGCAAAATCTTAAAACTCGATACTGTAAAAATGGCAGTCTTGGATGAAGCAGATGAAATGCTCAATATGGGATTTCGTGATGATATGGAAGAAATTCTCGGAACGATCCCTACTACAAGGCAGACTATTCTATTCTCAGCAACCATGTCTCCTCCGATTATGGATATCGCTCAGAAATATTTGAATAAACCAGCTCATGCAAAAGTGACTGGCGAAGTTATGACGAATGCTTCTATTGAGCAAATCTATTATGAAGTTGGATCGCAAGATAAACCTAGATTGTTGTCTTCGGTTGTTCGCCAAACAGCGATGAAGTCGGTAATCGTTTTCTGCAATACCAAAAAAGTTGTAGATGATACAGTTGTATCTCTTCGCAGAACTGGATTGCAAGCGGATGCAATTCATGGTGACTTGAGTCAAGCTCAGAGAAACCAAGTATTGAATGCTTTTCGTCGTGGTTCTTTGAATGTTCTAGTTGCAACCGATGTTGCTGCACGTGGAATTGATGTAAGCAATGTGGATGCAGTGTTTAACTACGATATTCCAGCGGATCGTGAGAATTATGTTCATAGAATTGGAAGAACTGGTCGCGCAGGTAAATCTGGACAAGCGATTAGCTTTGTTACAAATTCTTCTGAGCTTCGCAAAATTCGCGGAATTGAGAAATTTTCCAAAGTAACAATGATTAAGAAAAGCCCACCTTCCAGCAAAGAAATACGGGCTTCTTATATCGATAATCTTGCAGGACTCGCAGAATCTCTGTCAGTTGACGTAAGTTTGGATCATCATAGAAAATTGGTTGAAGAACTCAAAGCAAAAGGGATTGCAATAGAGCATATCTTAGCTCAATACTTACAAAAAATCTGTCCTCTTGAAGTAGTTGATAATATTCCAACTCTTCGCGAGCCATCAGGCGCTGATCGTGATGGTGGTGGCCGCAGTGGTGGTTATCGAAGATCAAGTGGGGGCGGAGGTGGCTCTAGCCAAGGTAGCGGGAATAGATTTTTCCGTGATAAAGGTAAGTCTTCGTCTAATGGCCGTTCTGACTACAAAAGATCGGATCGTTCTTCTGGCTCATCTGGATCCTCTGGTTCTTCTCGTGATTCAAGCGGTGGCAACAGGTCAGAGAAAAAAACTTTTAAGAAAGCAAGCAGATAACTTTAGTTAGATATAAGATCGTCAGGTCTCGCATATTTCTCTGAATGCAAAAAGGCAAGGAATCAAATCCTTACCTTTTTTTTCGTAATAACCCAGCCCAGGGCTTAAGCCCTACGCTATAGGAAAATTCAAAATCCTAAACATCTAAGAACTTTATCTATTATGATTTGCAATATTAATTTACAAATCCGTTTTATGTGATTTGTGAAAATCTTCCAATATCCGAATATATTGGAGAAAAGTACGAAGAGTTTTCACACCACATCACCATTTCTTTCAGAAAGTGGTGACGGGCAGGCGGAGACACGAAGCACACGAAGAATGTTGTGTTGTTTAGTAGTCGTATTTGTTGATTTATTTCCTCTACGTAACTTCAGTGCTCTATGCTTACATAACACTTCATTCCGAAGGAAATTTTGCTAAGGTGTGAATTGAGACTCTTGTGTTTCTTGCAAAACTTTGCATAGATAGTGGGCAGGAGGACGGGAGGACGGGAGGACGGGAGGACGGGAGGACGGGGCTTAAGCCCCGGGCTTGGAGAAAATTCAACATCAACAACTTTCAAAAATTTCATTCCCACTGAGCTACAATGAAAATTTACAAATCCGTTTTACGTGATTTGTGATAATTACATACTTTCCGAAATGAAAAGTATAAAACGATAATTGAATATACCGTTTTGAACTAATTAAACATTATTAAGTTTTTCCTTTCATATTCTAAATAGAGAATGCCTTATGTTTCTACGATTTCCTTGAATCACTAGGATGATTGGGATGATGAGGATGTTTGTCTTTGTAATTTTCCCCTTTTAGAGCTTCTACATAGTTCAAGCCTATGCCAAGCATCAAACCAATTGCAATTGATCCTAGAACCCAAGCGATATCAGATGCTTGCTCAGGGATTATATTCTTGGCAGTTGCAATTTGAATATCTCTCTTAACTTCTCCTGATCTTCCTGTTACAGTTTGTCCGGCAGAAAAGTCTTTGAATGGCCAAAGAATAAAGAAAGATCCAAGAATCAAACCAATCAAAAAAGACATGGTTGTTGATTTATGATGTTCTAAAAGATATCGAATGAGTCTCGTGAAAGCAAGTAGCCCAGCAAGACAACCAATCGCAAAGGCGCCCAGAAATAGAATGGATGATGGGTCCAAAATATTGGAAAGTTTTGCGAGAACAACTTGGTATTCACCAAGGACAAGCATAATGTAAGATCCAGAAACACCAGGAAGCACCATGGCAGAAATTGCAATGGCACCGGTAACAAAACCAATGATCGGATTGTCGGATCCCGCTTTATCAGCAATAAAAAATACTGGGAGTATTGCCAGTACAATACCTGGAATCATCCAGATCAGCGTTGAAAATTTTCGATTTTCGACCATTTTCCAAGGAACAGACAGTGAGGGAATTATAAGACCAATAAACAAAGCTAAGGTGATCGATGGATGATTAGCAAGGGCAAATTGCATGAATTTAGCTCCTAGAACAACCGCAATCATGACACCTAAGAAAACACTCCCCAAAAAGAACGCGTCAATTCGACGTAGCTCTTCAGCGAAGTTTACTCTCGATTCTCTCTTATGAGGTGATAGTAAGAAAGCGATGGATATTTTGATTGTGGAAGTGTCAATGGATGTGGTCGCAAGAATCAAGCGATCATAGAGTCCGAGAACAAGTGCAAAAGTTCCACCACTCACACCAGGAATTAGGTTAGCTATACCGATTAGAATGCCATTGAAGATTGCAAAAATAAATTCACGAGTTGTAATTGGAAACATATTTGTAGGCTTTCGCTTAAGCATAACGTAGGCAAGAAAAATTCAGATTCACTCAAACCACTTGATGGGTTTCTCACCCTTGGATACCAAGTATTCATTTGTCGCAAGAAAATGACCATTGCCCATAAAACCTCTGGACGCAGACAGAGGAGATGGGTGTGGGGATTTTAGAACAAGATGTTTGCTTGTGTCGATGACCATTCCTTTTTTCTGAGCATAGGCTCCCCATAGTAGAAAGACCAATCCAGATCTTTCTTGTGATAGTAATTCTATTACACGATCTGTAAATTTTTCCCAACCTTTGTTCTGGTGTGAGCCGGCTTGATTTTCTCGAACTGTGAGTGTTGCATTGAGCAGAAGGATTCCTTGTTCAACCCAGTGTGAGAGATCACCTGACTTAGGAATAGTTACATTCTGTTCACCTGCTGTTAGTAATTCATTTTTGATTTCTTTGTAAATATTCAGAAGCGAAGGTGGAACCTGGACATTGGGGTTAACACTAAAGCATAGACCATTTGCTTGATCTGTTCCATGATACGGATCTTGTCCAAGAATGACGACACGAACTTTCTGGACTGGTAAGGAATCAAGGGCTCGAAAGATTTGGCTGGCTTTCGGAAATATTCGAAAATTCTTATATTCGGTTTTTACAAATTCTGTTAGTTCGAGGAAATAGGGCTTAGTAAATTCATCTCCCAGAATATTCTTCCAGGAGTTCTCCAATTTTACATTCAAGACAAAAGCTTAGGCGATTTTCTTAGATTCTTGCCAATCCCAAGTTCTCAGTGCATTTAAGAATACGGAGAGTGCAGGAAGATGCTTATCCTGAACATTCTTAATTACCAAGTCACAAAAAAGCTCGAATGCAGGAAAATACGCAGTATCTTCGCAAAGAATTTCCAGATATCGCCCAGATCCTTGTAGGATTTCGTGAACCTTCAAAAAGTTCGGTTTACCAATCACTCGAATTGCGTCGAGTTCCCAAGGAATTGAAATGAGGAGTGAAATTTGTTGCTGATCTTTCGTTACTTGCATGCCCAGTACCTGTTTATGTCTCTTAACCTGAAAAAGGTCTAAGGTATATAAGGGACATAATCCGAAAATCATACAAGAGTTTTTTCATATAGGTCTAGAAAAAAATAACGCGCGCAAGGACAAATTGCCCTGGGAGAAGTGAACGGTTTCTATTTTGTATTTTGGTTTGATGACTTTACATGCCAAGAAATGGGTCTCGGAATCGGGGCAGAGCAAGAAGCCAAATATTGGATTCCCTGCATTCTTTTTCTCAATTTCGATGAGTTTCTCAGCAATTCTTGTGTAGAAGTTTGTATTCTCTTCTTTTTTTTGCATTCGTAAGCCGTAAGGTGGATTGAGAGGAAGGAAAATTGTCTCACCTTCACCCGCATCGATTTTGCGTTCGAAAAAATTCCCCTCTTCAAAACTCCAAAATGCTGATCTATCCGTTTTGGAATGAAGTGTGGAGTTAGCATTGGGTTTGGACTTATTAGTTTGGCTATTTACTAGAATGTCTGATCTTAATTCTTGGATGCGTTCTGCAAACGATTCTAGATTGGAATTCGAATTGTCAACAGCGTCCGTTTCTAGATCATAGCATTCCATTATAATATTTAGATTTTCTAAAATACTAGCTTTTGATTTTTTTCTTAGGAAAAGATAAGGATCATTTCCTTTCCAGATATTGATATGTTTACTTTCTAAGGAATTGAGATTCTCAGGTGCGATAGAATTCATAATGAGATAGAACTCGAATGCCAAAGTGCCCGTTCCAGAAAAAGGTAGAACAAATCGTATCTTAGATTTAGGATCAAAATTTTGTATTGAGTTCTTATTTTGACCCTTCCCTTGATTTTGGAAAAATCTTTGAATCATTTGGTTTAGCAATATTGCCGCTATATCTTCACTTAGAGGTGCACTTTTGGAGAGAGGAGAACGAAAGCCTCGTTGATAGAGTGGCTTGTCTCTAAGGGCTAAATAAAGTTTTGCATGATTATTGAAAATTTCCAATAAAAATCTGGGCTTGAGCTCATTCAATTTCTGGGAAGGATCACGTCCTATAATTTTGGTTAAATGATTGCGTGCAGATTGTTCAGTCCAACGAGGTGATTGACGAATCTGAACAACCAAATTGTATCCACCTTCTTTACGAATTAGATCACGAATCTCTGGATCCAAAACAAAATCTTTATCTCCTAATTTTTCTGCGAGAAGGACATAGATATCCCTCAAGCTATAACTTCTAGTTAGAAGTCCTAGTAGAGCTTGCAAGGATACTTTTCGTACTATAATTTTTTCCGGGTGTAGGATGAGCTGTGGCTCTGCCGTATTCTTCTTTTCTGGAATCCAGGGATTCAAGATTATGGAATTACATTCTTCTAAGGCATAGGCTCCAAGACCTGGCGTAAAACTAAGGTGAGCTGTAAGAGGTTTTTTTGTAATGGATGCAAAAAGGGACAAATTCTATATCACCGCTGAATTTTATTTGGTATTCATGACGATTATTTGGGGTGGCACTTTTATTTTCATTAAACTTTCCCTTGATTCTCTCTCTCCCAGTCTTTTTCTTATACTTCGATTCACCATAGCCCTTGGATGTGCGCTTATTTTCTGGAAGTCAGATTTGTCAAAAGTGAATAGATCTACATTTGGAATCGGATTGCTCGTTGGATTAGTGATGTTTGGAGGATACTATTTTCAAACTGCTGGTTTAGAATATACAACCGCAACTCAATCAGGCTTTATTACAGGTGCTTATGTGGTCATCATACCGATGTTAGAGTCTATATGGACTCGCCGCATTCCTAAGTTCAGTATTTTGTTAGCCGTTGTCATTGTTTTTATCGGGATATTCTTAATTTCGATTGGTGATAAAGGAATAGATACTCAAGATTTCCATTTTGCTTTACAATGGGGTGACATACTCACTCTCATTGGTGCTTTCTTTTTTGCTCTCTATATTTTATTGATCGATATAGTAAGCAAGAAATATCATGAGGTATCTTTGATATTAGGACAATTGACTGCAGCTTCAATTCTTGCAGGCATTTTATTGGGAATAGATTGGTTTTATGATCCGAGTAAAGTTAAGATGGAATTTTCCAATTCAGCTTGGTTTGGAATTTTCTATACGGGGGTCATTGCAACGATTGTTCCCGTATGGGTTCAGACTCGATTCCAAAAAGCGGTTACACCAACTAGAGCTGGCTTGATCTTTAGTCTTGAGCCAGTTTTTGCAAGTCTGTTTGCATTTTTTGTGGTCGGAGAATTGCTAGGAGTTATTGGTCTTATAGGCTGTAGTATTGTGTTTGTTGGAGTAATTTTAACTTCAATCCCTCATAAGAAAATTCGGAATCATGAAAATTAGAATATTCTATTATTCAATATTTTCCAAAATGACACTCGATTCCCCCTTTTCTATTGGAGCATTGCAATTCGCTATACGGACCATTGAACTGGGATAAGTTCTGTAGGTAAAAACAATTGATCTTTTTAAATTGCTTGAATTTACTTCATCTATACATTCAAATTCGAAATATTCGAAATTTTCATAGCTAACTCAAAGTCTAGCTCAGTGAGTCCTCCTGTATCATGAGTCCATAGTTCGATCGATACTCGATTGTAAGTATTGATCAATGTTGGGTGGTGATCCATAGTCTCTGAATGAAAAGCAACTTCTGTCATAAAACTAAATGCTTTTACAAAGTTTGTAAATTTGAATTCTCGAAATAAATGATTATTGTGAATTTTCCAGTTATTCCCGAGATTCTCAAGTTTGGATTCGATTGCCTTTTGGCTTAGCAGCTCTCGATTCATATCTTACTCCATATTTTATTTCTAATAAATCTACGGATTATTATGTTTTCTAAATAACGCCATGTTCTTTGAGGCTTTTGTATAATATTCCCAATGTTACTTTGAGTACAGAAAGTATCGGAATCGCAAGAAGCATTCCCCATAGACCTAGTAAATTGCCCCCAACTGTGATGCCAATCAAGACGAGTAACGGATGAAGTGATGCTGATTTCGCAATTACTGTTGGTTGGACTAGAACATTATCGATCAATTGGCACAGCAAAACGACTGATGCGACCGGCCAAACCGACTCCAAGCTTCCTCCGGTTACAAGCGCGTAAATCGCTGGAGGAATAAGTCCGATCACTGGGCCAAGATATGGAATGACATTGGCGACGCCTAAGAAAATTCCAAAAACTACAAAAAATTTCAAACCCAGAAAATAGAAACAAACACTAGCAATTACAGCCATAATAGTGGATTGAATGATTAAACCTTTTAAGTAATTGGTTACTTGCTCATTGATTCTATGTGTGATCATTAGAGTCATTTCGAAAAACCGATTGGGAACAATCGCAACACAAGCTTTGTAGATTGAATTGGCATCTAATAATAGAAAGAATGAAAAAATAGGAGTTATCAGCAGATAGGTGATAATATTTGGAACAGAATCAATTATATCATCAATTGTTGAGTTCGCGTAAGTTAATATGTTTTTTGCTAATTCACCAGGAGGAATTGTCTTCTGTATAAATTCAGAATCAACTCTCAGAAGCCAGTCAATTTGTTCGGCAAACCTTCCATTTTCTTGATTTTCGAATTCTTTTGTCCAATAAGAAAGAAAAGGAGACAATCTCTCAACGGCAACAGGAAGATAAAAATAGAATAATGAATAAATGATTCCACCTATGACTATAAAAATAATTGATATAGCAAGAGCTCTATTGATTCCATATGACTCCAGATCATTGATCAATCCGTGAAATGCGTAGTATACAAGGATAGAAAGTAGAATTGGGATGCCAAGGATTTTGATCCCGGCAATCATCACGGCAATAATGAGAACTATCAGTCCGTAAAAAACAAATTTTAAGGCTGACTCTGTCTTTCTTGACTCAGAAATCATTTATCAACCTTTTTCTTTTTTCCTTTGAAGTATGCAATCTCTAACACTTGATTGGTGTTTATCAATCTCTTAGTTATTACTTTCGAAAAGGCTAGGAGGATCGCATTGCCTGTCCTTGGTTTTGTCTGGATGAGTGAATCCAATTCAGGTTGGAAGAATCCTAATAATATGGAATCTTCTTGGCAAGTTGCAGTAGCCGATCTCGGCTCTTCCGAGAATAGACTCAACTCACCGAAAAAAGATCCGGGTTCCAAAGTCGCGAGCTTGAGAGTCACGCCTTCATGGGTTGATTGGATCTCAACTTTTCCTTTAAATATGAGAAAAAGTCCAGCACCCATCTGACCTTGTCGAAAAACAATTTCTTCAGCCTGATAATTTCTTCTATGAACCAGTCTTGCAACTTCACGAATATGTTTATTGGGTAAACCTTGAAATAACGCAGTTGTTTTCAGAAAATGAAATATTTCTTTGACGGGGTTTGTTTCGGAGCGGAAGATGGATTTCCATACGGGTAGTTCCATAAGTATCTTCCCAGTATTTTACGTTTGGATTATCGTGTCAATTTTTATCACAGCAACCGGAACTGATATTGGTAAGACTATGATTGCACTTTCAATCATGGTTAAATATGGAATAGGCAATAAATTGCTTTATTGGAAGCCAGTGCAGACTGGCATTGATGATAATTCTCAACCAAGTGATAGCGATACGATTGCAAATTGCCTCAACGATTCATCTTGCATACTACCAGAAGGTTATAAATTTATTTATCCAGCTTCTCCTCATTTATCTGCAAGTAAAGAAAATTCAGAAGTTTCTTTAGAATTTTTGAATCTTTTCTGGGATAGATATAAATCACAAGCAAAATTAATTGGTCAAGAAATTATCGTCGAAGGTGCAGGTGGAATCATGGTTCCTCTAAATCGCAAAACATTGACTATAGATTGGATTCATGAGCTGAATATTCCTGTTCTACTGGTCGTATCAACAAGTCTTGGAACGATCAATCATAGTTTGATGAGTTTGGAGATGTTGAGAAATCGAAATATTCCTGTAATTGGATTTTTTGGCTACGGTGAGATGAGTGATATTTGGATCGACTCCAAAGATATCATTTCGGAAATTTCGGGATTTCCATGTTTGGGGGAGTTTTTTGTCCCCAAAATAAATGGTGAAATTCTAAAAAAAGATAAATTGTTTCAATATATTCATAAGTATTTTGACACAGAAGAAAAACTCTCAGGACTGATCCATTGATTTGGCATCCGATGACGATCCAAAGATCAGAGAATTCTCTGATTCGCATTGAACGAGGAGAAGGTGAATTTATTTATACCGACAAGGGAGCTAAAATCATAGATGCGATTTCATCTTGGTGGACAGTTATTCATGGTCACAATCATCCTCATATAATGGACGCTATACGAAAACAGACGTCTGAATTAGATCATGTAATTTTTGCTGGCTTTACTCATCCAAAAGCTGAATTATTAGCAAGAAAGATTTTAAACTCCACCAAGTTGAATAATGAATTTTCATTCTCAAAAGTTTTCTTTTCGGACAACGGATCCAATGCAATAGAAATCGCTTTAAAAATCGCATTGCAATTTTTTCGAAATCGAAACAAGA